>JAHEEJ010000273.1 GCA_024640705.1 Deltaproteobacteria bacterium | reverse complement strand
TCGAAGCCGGCCTCGCGATGCGCGCCGTCACAAAACGGTTTGTTGGCGGACTGCCCGCAGCGACACAGCACGATCGGGCCGGTCTTCTGCTGGCTGGATCCTTCGACGTTGAGCGAAAACGTCTCCTTGGTTTCAAAAATGACCGGGCCGTTTTCGAGGAGCTTGATCTTCATTCCACTTCTCCATTTGGGCTGAACGCTGGCGATTTTCGGCTGAGAAATAAGGCCGAGGTTGGATGGAGCGGGTCACCGCAAAGCCGAAGCCCGCTGAGAAGCGTCCGAGCCCGAGAAGCGCGGTAAGGGCCCGGTACTCTGGCATCCGCGGCGCAGAAAAACGAGCCGAGCGTGATGAGCGCAAAGGGAATGATCGACAAGACCAGATTGGGCCTGGTCCGACGCGAAACAGTTTAGACGCGATTCAAGTCAACTTGACGACATGCCTTTCATCGAGCTTTGTAACGAGGCAGCTCGCATTTTCCCATCAACTTCGATTCGAAACTCGATGCTCCTTCTACGGACAGGCAATCGTTCCCGCCGTTGTTCCAGACGGACCGGGGGCAAGACCGAAAGACTGCGTATAGAAACCGAAGTCACCGAAGCCAACAGCGTTGGTAACGGGCTCTGTGCCCTTATACAGTTGGTTGCTGGTGCCGAAGTTCGCCGTGAATTCGCCAAAGTCCGCAAAACCGACCGTTCCCGACTGGGTGTAATTTGCATCGCAGAGGTTTCCACAGTCGTCTCCGTCGGTGTCATCTTGAGCCGGATTTGCTGCCTCCGAGCAGTTGTCGATGACGTCGCCGATCCCATCCAGATCGAAATCGGGATTGGATCCAGCGAACGCGGGGGTTCCCCACAGCAAGAATACGAACGTCGCCGCAAAGATCGTCAATCTCATTGGTTTACTCTCCGTCAATGGCGTTAATGGCGCTGACCAGTCGCCCGTCAAAATGATCTTCCATCGATTGCATCTCGCCAGAGATGATTGAGCCTGAATGTCTGACAGGTTGTCCAGCTAAAAATGAACGCCTCGCTCAATGAATTCTCCAACCTTGCCCGAATCATAGCAGCTCTGATCGAAGATCTTCCCCGGTTATCTTCGGCAGGCCCGACCGGGATCCCGTGCACACGAACTGGCGCATCCCCGCGGGGCGGAAACGGATCCATCCTGCGGAGCATTGCATTTCTGCATGCGATGCGAGTTTTGACATCCCTGATACACGATGGTGTATCCTGCTCGGACATTGGAGGTTGCAAAATGACCTATGGGCTTGCTCTCGGTTTCGCGTTCATCTTCCTGTTAGTCGCTCCAACCGCCTGGGCGAGTGGCTGCGACGACGGTATCGACAACGACGGAGATGGATTGATCGATTACCCGGACGACCCTGGCTGTGCCGATCCCTCTTCGGTCGTGGAAAACCCGCCGTGCGACGACAACCACGACAACGATGGCGACGGGTTGCTGGACTGGGACGGAGCGGGCGTAGGCGATCTGGATCCCGAGTGTGCCGGCGAGCCTTTTGGCAAGAGCGAGTTGGTTGCGGGCAGTGCGGGATGTGTGTCCGGGGACGTCGACGCGGACGGTATCATCGATTGCGAGGACAACTGCAGCACGCGCGCCAATCCGACTCAGCTCGATGTCGATGGCGATCTTTGCGGAAACCTTTGCGATGCAAACTACACCCAGAGTGGCACGGTGGGGTTCTCCGATTTCGGCATCTTCACGAGTAAATTTGGCAGCCATGAAGCGCTCTACGAGCACCAGGATCCGGCGGACGGCACGGTCGGTTTTGACGATTGGGGCTTCTATTCAACGACGTATGGCTACCCCCCCGGACCCTCGGGAACGACGCCAGGAACGATTGCCTGTCCGTAGGCGTGAACTCTGTTTCGCCAGTGCGGAGCTTGGCTCCACGATTCAGCGCTAATCAACGGAATGCGTCTGATCGGGGATTGCAGGAACACAGTTCCAGCTTCCTATCCACGCGTTGCTCGCTCTCGGGTTCCGCGTCAGGACGAGGAGCGGTCTCCGCCGTTGAGGCATCCAGGACCGATCGGACGCGTTGCACCGATCGGTCAGATGCGGCCTCGATCGAGCGCTTCGCAAAATTCGCGCTGGAGTCCGGTTGCCGATCGGACCTCGTCGCCAAGATCCTGGTGGAGGCCGGTCTTTGGATCGAAGATCGGCCAATTCGGCAGCCCCTCTCCGTTCGGATTGCCGGTCTTCGCAAATTGGGTCCAGTACGCGAGCATCGTGTCCGTGAGCGCCCAGTCGATTCCGTCGGCGGGTAGCCAATAATCCGCGGTATCGAACACGTAGGGAATTTCGGCGCCGTGGTAGGCGAGCAGCTTCTCGCCTTCGGGGCGGACGCGGGAAAAGCGATAGACGTAGACGTGATCGGTGAGCCGGCGCTGCGCTTCTGCAATCGCGAGCGACGGGCAATGGAAGTCGAGGGAGCCGGTCAGCAGGTCGAGCTTCGCCGTAACGTCTCCGCTCACCGCCTGATTCAATGCGGCGAGGACTTCGGCGCGATGTCCTTCCCCGACCCTCTCCTTCAAGGTTGCGTGCAACATCTTTTCGTCTACCGGATGCGTGAAATACATCAGCCATTCGTTGGCGTTCGAGCCGATCACGATCTCGGTAGGGTTCTGCTCTCCCGCTTCGAAGATCTCGGCAGCGGGCTTGGGCAGGAGCCAGCCATCGACGAGCGCGCGGCTGAAGGCGCCGGGTGCGGCGTTTTGCGCCTCGGCAAAGATTTCCTGCCAGCTCAGCGCGCGCATCTTCTCGAGTTGCGCGGGGCCGTCGCCAACGCCGAGAGCCGACATGAGCTTGACCCCGGACGCCTCGGCGTCACGGACGGTCGTGGTGTTGTAGAGCGGGTAGCCTCCGCTCTGGATGATGGCGCGCCGGAACAGACCCCGCGCGAGAGGTGACGCGATCAGGGTGCCGATGTCCGCGGCCCCCGCGGATTCTCCGAATAGCGTGACCTGGTTGGGGTCTCCACCGAAATTCGCGATGTTGTCGCGCACCCATTCGAGCGCCGCGATCTGGTCGAGCAGCCCGTAATTTCCCGACAGCTTGCGGTCAGATTCCGCGGTGAGTGCCGGGTGGGCCATGAAACCCAGCGCCCCGAGTCGATAATTGATCGAGACGACGACGACGCCGTGTCTCGCGAGATTGTATCCCCGGTAATTGGGTTCGTGAGCGAATCCGTTGACGTTGCCGCCCCCGTGGATCCAAACCATGACGGGTTGCGCGGTGTCGCCGCCGAGGTTTTGCGTCCAGACGTTCAGGAAGAGGCAGTCCTCCCGGATATCCGTCAGGTCCGGAATCTCATCCGGCGGCCAACCAAATTTCTGCGCGACGTCGCGATACCATTCGGGATTGCCCTGCAGTTGCGGGCACGCGGACCCAAAACCCGAAGCGTCCTGTAGACCCGTTCGCGCGGCGTGCGGTTCGGGCGGGCGCCAGCGCAGCTCGCCGATCGGAGCGGCCGCGTAGGGAATCCCGCGAAATACCGCCGATCTTCCCTGGGCGTCCAGGTGCACGCCGAGGAGGCGCTCCCCACGCGCTTCGACGATGGGCGCCTTGATCGGGGTGATTGCGCAGCCCGTCAGCGATGCCAGTAGCAAGAGGGTGAGTGCCGCCGGGCAGAATCGTTGCGCGAAATCGAAGTTCTTCTTGAAACCATCGTGACCGGCTCCTTCAGACATTCGTCACCGCCTCCAGGCCAGGGGCCAATCGCCGCCACTCCGAGAGAAACCAAACATCGAAGCAGAGCGGGATTGCAGAGATGAACTCCCAGATCTTCATGCGCAAACGCGAATATAAGTCATGTTGCTCGACTGCAGTACGCAATCGCGGCGCAGCATCGAAGTTTCAGCTGGGATCGCGCGGCTTGCGGATCGCGAGCGCTCCAGCCACGAGCGCCAGCGGGAGGGAGAAGAGCAGCCAGATTCGCGGTCGGCCCGCGTCGAGCGTGACGAATACGGGTTCGCCGAGAACCAGCAGGGTGGATTCGATCCGCCCTCCCCAGTAGACCAGCACGCCGATCAGGCCGAAAAACGGTACGGCCAGCAAGAGCAGCGACCAGGAGACGAACGTCAATCGCTTGCCGGCCAATCCTTCCATCTCCCTCGGGCCTGTAGGCGACCCGTTCTGCGTGGGCAAATCCTAACAGCTCGCGGGATCGGCGGGCAAAAATCGCGTCACTGAATGGCTCGGGGATGATAGGATCCCCCCGACTCTTGACGGAGGAGTTCCCGCTATGTCGATCCACCGGCTTTCTACGTTCTTTGGCTCGGCGGTGTGTCTCGCGTTGCTCGGCTTTGCGGGCTCGGCGCTCGCTGACGAGACCTGCCAATCCCCCTACCTGCCGAAGATCACCGGACAGGAGGATTTCGTCTACGTCTGGACGCTCGGCATCGAAGGGGTCGGCGATGGCTCGGACAAACTCGTCACGGTCGGCGCCAATCCCGCGCGCCCCGATTACGGCAAGCTGGTTTCGAGCCTCTCGGTGGGCGGTCGTCACGAGGCGCATCACGGCGGCTTCACGGATGATCGCAGGCAGCTCTGGATGGGCGGTCTCGACGACAGCGCAATCTTCATCTTCGACGTTGCGACGGATCCCTCGAAGCCCACGCTCGTGAAGACGATCGACGATTTCGTCGAGCAGTCCGGCGGTGTGGTGGGTCCGCATACCTTCTACGCGCTGCCGGGTCGGATGCTGATCACCGGTCTGTCGAACAGCAACGACATGGGCGGCAAGACCGGCATGGTGGAGTACAACAACAACGGCGAATACATCCGCACGATCTGGATGCCCGAAGGGGCCACCTACGGCTACGACGTCCGCGTGAAGAAGGAGCTCAATCGCATGCTGACTTCTTCGTTTACCGGGCACAAGAACTACATGCGGCCGCTCTCGGAACTCATCGCAGACGCCGATGCGATGAAGAACTTCGGCAACGAGATGGTC
>JAHEEJ010000272.1 GCA_024640705.1 Deltaproteobacteria bacterium | reverse complement strand
GATCGCAGCGCTGCCGAGGCGTCGAAAGCCGCTTTGAAGTCGCGGGGTTCGGGGCGTACGCCGTTGACGCTGAAGGGGCCCGCCGATAGCATCCGCCCGAATGACGAAACGTCGCCAATCTAGCGGCGCTCCCCAAAAAACCCCCGACGCCGAAGCTTCCGACGGGACGACCTTTGAGGAGGCACTGCAGCGCCTGGAGGCGATCGTGGATCGCCTCGAAGAGGGCGACCTCGAACTCGAGGCGGCACTCGCCGCGTTCGAGGAGGGCGTGAAGCTCACGCGGCGCTGTGCAGGCCAACTCGAGGACGCCGAGCGGCGGATCGAAGTGCTCGTGCGCGAGGGCGAAAAGTGGATTGCGCGCCCGTTCGCGGAATCGGAGGAGTCGGAATAGTGGACGTCTACGCGTACTTCGAGGAGCAGATTCCGAAGGTCAACCGCGTGCTCGACGCGGTGATCCCGGCCATCGACACCGAGCCCGCGCAGCTGCACGCCGCGATGCGTCACATCTTGTTTCCGGGCGGCAAGCGCTTGCGCCCGGTCCTCGCGATCGCGGCTGCGGAAGCCGTCGGCTCTCCGGCTGAACGCGCACTGCCGCTGGCGGCCGCCGTCGAACTCGTCCACACCTATTCGCTGGTTCACGACGACCTTCCGTGCATGGACGACGACGCCGAACGCCGAGGCGTGCCGTCCGTCCACGTGGCGTTTGGCGAAGCCGTCGCGGTGCTCGCGGGCGATGCCTTGCTCGCGTCGGCGTTCGAGGTGCTCGCGAAGGGTGCGCCCGATCTGGAGCCCGATCGCGTGGTCGCCGCATCGCTGGAGCTGTCCCGTGCGGCGGGTTCGCTCGCGTTGGTCGGAGGGCAGGTCGAGGATCTCGTATTCGACGCCTCGGACACGAACGCCGAGCGGATCGAGCAGGTGCACGCGCGAAAATCGGCAGCGCTGATCGCGGCTTCGATCGTGGGTGGCGCGCTGCTGGGTGGCGCCGATTCCGAAACCGTCGCGGGTTTGAAGCGCTGCGGTGTGGCTGCGGGGATCGCGTTCCAGATTGCCGACGACGTGTTGGACGAGGGAGAGGACGACCCGTGTTCGCTGGTTCGGGCCCTCGGCGTCGACGCGGCGCGCGAGCGCGCCGAGAAACTGCTGACGTCGGCGCTCGCCGAACTCGAAGACCTGGGTGAAAAGGCCGAACCGCTGCGCGAGCTGGTGCGGTTCTCGGTGCGGAGGACGGTATGAGTGACGGAAAGCTGCTGGACGGAATTCAGGAGCCGGCGGACCTCCGGAAATTATCCAGAGAACAAGTGGAGCAGGTCGCGGGAGAGATTCGCAACGAAATCATCGAACGCGTTTCGCGCACCGGCGGACACCTGGCCTCGAGCCTCGGTGCCGTCGAGCTGCTGACCGCGATCCACTACGTGTTCGATACGCCGAGCGATCGCCTCGTGCTCGACGTCGGCCACCAGGGCTATCCGCACAAGATGCTGACCGGCCGCCGCGAAGGTTTCGATCGCATCGGCAAGGCCGACGGGATCGCGAAGTTTCTGCGTCGCTCGGAATCCGACTGCGACGCGTTTGGTGCGGGCCACGCGGGCACGTCGATCTCGGCCGCGCTCGGAATGGCGCGCGCGATGGAACACCAGGGGCGCGACGGCTGCGCGATTGCGTTCATCGGCGACGGTGGGATGACGGCCGGGATGGCGTTCGAGGCGCTCAACCACTCCGGACATCTCCAGCAGAAGAACCTCGTGGTCGTGCTCAACGACAACGAGATGTCGATCTCGCCGAACGTGGGCGCGATGTCGTCCTACCTGTCGCGCAAACTCTCGAACCCGCTCGCGCGCCGGATGAAGGGCTTCGCGAAGGATTTCTTGACCGCGCTGCCGGGCGACATGCTCCACTGGGCCCACAAGGCCGAGGAGTCGCTGAAGGTCTTCTTCTCGCCGGGCCTGCTCTTCGAGGCGCTGAACTTCAAGTACGTCGGGCCGATTCAGGGCCATCGCATGGATGTCGTGCTCGAGACCTTCGAGAACGTGAAGCAGATGCTCGCCAACGGTGAAGGCCCCGTTCTCGTGCACGCGATCACCTCGAAGGGCTACGGCTACGAACCCGCGCAACAGGATCCCTTCAAGTACCACGGCGTCGGCGCGTTCGAAGTCGAGTCGGGCCGCTTCCACCCGAGCAAGCCCGGGCCGCCGAAATATCAGAATGTGTTTGCGGACGCGCTCATCTCGCTGGCCGAAGACGACGAGCGCATCATCGGGATCACCGCGGCGATGGCGGACGGAACCGGGCTCGATCGCTTTGCCAAGGTCTATCCGGATCGCTTCTACGATGTCGGTATCGCCGAGCAGCACGCCGTGACGTTTGCGGCGGGCCTCGCCACCGAGGGCATGAAACCCGTGGCGGCGATCTACTCGACGTTTCTGCAGCGTGCCTACGATCAGGTGGTGCACGACGTCTGCTTGCAGAATCTCGACGTGACGCTCGTGCTGGATCGCGCGGGCATCGTCGGAGCGGATGGTGCGACCCATCAGGGTTTCTACGACATCGCTTATCTGCGCTCGCTGCCCAACATCGCGATCATGGCCCCGAAGGATGAGAACGAGCTGCGACACATGCTGCGGACGGCGGTCGAGTTTCCGGGCCCGTCGGCGATCCGCTTTCCGCGAGGAGAGGGGCTGGGGGTCCCGCTCGACCCCGACATCAAGGCGATTCCGCTCGGAGAAGCCGAACTGCTGCGCGACGGTGACGATGCCGCCGTGTTGGTGTTCGGGACGCTCGCCAACGAGGCGCTCGAGGCCGCCGCAGAACTCGCCTCCGAGGGCATCTCGGTCGCGGTTCTCAACGCGCGTTATGTGAAGCCGTTGGATCGCGAGCGCATCGCGCGTCTGGCCCGACAGTGTCGCGCGATCGTGACGGTCGAAGAGGCGATCCTGGCGGGCGGATTTGGCGCAGCCGTCCTCGAAGCCCTGGCCGACGAGGGTGTGAGCTTGCCGACGCGTTGTCTCGGCATTCCGGATCGGCTGATCGAGCACGGCGATCCGAAGGAAATCCGCCGCGAAATCGACCTCGATCGAGAGGGCATCGTCAAGGCGGTGAAATCCCTGTTGGCCGCCGACGGGGGCCAGACTCCGTCCCCGAAATGACTCGAGGCAGTCGCCAGCGGCTCGACGAGCGCATGCTGGCCGACGGCCTGACGGAGACCCGCAGTCGCGCCCAATCGCTGATCCGGGCCGGCCGCGTGCTGGTCGACGACACGCCCGTCGACAAACCCGGGACGGCCGTTCGCGCCGACGCGCAGGTTCGCGTCCGCGGCGAAGATCGGCGTTTCGTTTCGCGCGGCGGTGAGAAGCTCGCGGGCGCGCTCGAGGATCTCGGCATCGACCCGGCCGGCCGCATTTGCCTCGACATCGGAGCGTCCACGGGCGGATTTACCGACTGCCTGCTGCAGCGCGGCGCCCAACACGTCTTTGCACTGGACGTCGGTTACGGGCAGCTCGACGCCCGCCTTCGCGAGCACCCGTGCGTGACCGCAATGGAGCGGACCAACGCGCGGCACCTCGAGGCGGCTGCGTTCGACCCGCGGCCCGACTTCGTTTCGATCGACGTTTCGTTCATCTCGGTGCGCCTGCTGTTGCCGACCCTCGCCGAGCAGCTCCCGAATGCCGAGCTACTCATCATGGTGAAACCGCAGTTCGAGGTCGGTCGCGAGCAGGTCGGGAAGGGCGGCGTGGTGCGAGATCCCGAGCTGCGCGCCGCTGCCGTGGCCGGGGTGAAGCAGTGCGCAGCCGAGTTCGGCTGGACGGCCACGGGCGAAGCGGAAAGCCGCCTCGCAGGCCCCAAGGGGAATCGCGAAGTCTTCGTTCGGTTCGTCCCGCGTCTGGCCGATACCCCCTAGGGTCCGGCGCTGCGTTGACTTTCGGTCGTGCGAACTTATCCTTGTCAGCTCTGAGGTTCGAATTCCCAATCCAGAGACATGGGCAGCAGGAGCAGCATCTATGGCAGTAATCGAAGTCACTGACGCCGCCGCAGCGCGGGTTCGGGAGCTGCTCGAAAAAGACGGCAAGCTCGCGACCCACAGCCTTCGGATGAAGGTGGTGGGCGGTGGCTGTTCGGGCTTGCGCTACGAGCTGGCCTTCGACGACCGCCTGAACGAGACCGATACCGTGATCGAAGCGCACGACGTGAAGATCGTGGTCGACGAGAAGAGCGCGCTCTATCTGATGGGAACCACGCTCGACTTCGTCGATACCCTCAACGAAACGGGATTCAAGATGGGCAATCCCAACGCTTCGACGACCTGCGGCTGCGGAGAGTCGTTCGCGGCCTGACGAGGGCCGCCCCCCTTGGCGTTGAAACTCCCGATCTACCTCGACCACCACGCGACGACTCCCGTCGACCCGCGCGTCGTCGATGCGATGGCGCCCTACTGGACCGACGACTTCGGCAACCCCTCGAGTGCGGGCCACGTATTCGGCTGGCGCGCCGAGGAGGCCGTGGCGATCGCCCGCGAGCGGCTGGCGTCGGCCATCGGCGCGTCGGACCCGTCGGAGATCGTGTTTACCAGCGGCACCACCGAGAGTGACAATCTCGCGCTGATCGGCCTCGCACGCGCCCAGCGCGGAGACCGGGATCACCTGATCGCGAGTTCGATCGAGCACCCCGCAGTGCTCGACGCCTGTCGATTCCTGACGCGCGAGGGTTTTTCGCTGACGCTCCTGCCTGTCGACGCGGCGGGTCTCGTCGATCCCGCAGCGGTCGAAGCGGCGCTGACCGATCGGACGTTCGCGGTTTCGGTGATGGCTGCGAACGGCGAGATCGGAACCCTCCAGCCGATCGAGGAGATCGGTCGGATCTGCCGCGCGCGCGAGGTGCTCTTTCACACCGACGCCGCGCAGGCGGTCGGCAAGATTCCCGTCGACGTGCAGCGCTGGGGGGTCGATCTGCTCTCGATGTGCGCCCACAAGCTCTACGGCCC
>JAHEEJ010000271.1 GCA_024640705.1 Deltaproteobacteria bacterium | reverse complement strand
TGATGACAGTCAATGATCGCCTCATGATCTCCTCCTTCGCAGAGCACGAGAACCTGTTCACCCCTGTAACTCGACCGCCCCCAGTGTACCATGCGGGAGCAGTCAACCGTAAAATCATCCGGAGACGAGGCTCTGGATGGGTTTTTTTCGATCCTCGTCACGTTTCCCCCCCACCGACACCGCACTTCGGCTCCCAACCCCACTCCACCGTGGCGAATCGATGCGATCCACCCGCGCCAACCCTCCCCCGTGGGGGAAGGTTCGGCGTCCGATCTGCCGAAATGGAGGGGATGGGCCGGGTGCGCGCCAGCTGCGCGCGCCCGACGAATGTGGAGTCAGCGCATGGGCATCGACCGCCGGACACTTCTGCTCGTCCTGCTCGTGACCTCGGCCCTCTGGGCCTGGCAGAACCTCACCCACGCGACGGGCGAGATCGCCGTGCTGCGCACCCGGGGAACGGGTCACATCGAGCACTATGCGAGCGTCTGGTACGTCCATGCCAACCACGCGCTCTGGATCCGCGCCGAAAATCGCGGGCGAAGCTGGCTCGCCGAGATCTACGCCAATCCCCGCGTCGAACTCGCCCTCGACGGACAGACCCGCGCCTACACCGCCGAACCGATGGACATTCCGAAGTACCAGAGATTCATCGACGCCGAATTTCGCAAGAAATACGGCTTCTCGGACTGGGCGCGCTCGCTCAAGGGCGATCGCAACACGCTCCCGATCCAACTCAAGCCGATCTGACCCGGCCGGCCTCACGCCCACCGACTTCGACCCCTCGATCGGCGACGCGCCTTACGGTTTCGCGCCCCTGTTGTACGCTCCCGCTGCGCGCCTCGACCCGAACCGAAGCACACAATCCCGATAGGAGAATCCCTGATGCGCAATCCCACCCCCCAATCGATTGCTATCGCAGCGGCGATTTTGGTTTTGTCCATCGGCGCCCCGCTCGGGCCCGACCGCGCCGGCGCCGAGGAGCCCGCGAAGAAATTGCTCGACCTCAGCGCCAAACGACTGGGAGGCCCGGAGGAATCGCTCTCGCGCTACCGCGGCGAGGTCCTGCTGATCGTCAACACGGCCAGCGAGTGCGGCTACACGCCGCAGTATGCGGGCCTGCAATCCCTCTACGAGCGCTACCGCGAAAAGAAGTTCAGCGTGCTCGGCTTTCCGTCCAACGACTTCGGCAAACAGGAGCCCGGTGACGATCGCCAGATCGGGGCGTTCTGCAAGATGAACTACGGCGTCGAGTTTCCGATGTTCTCCAAGATCGACGTGGTCGGTGCTGATGCGCATCCGATCTACGCCTACCTGACGTCGCTCCCCAAGCCGATCGGCGGCCCCGTCGAGTGGAACTTCCAGAAGTACCTGGTCGATCGGAAGGGCAACGTGGTGGCGCGCTTCGAGTCCGACACGAAGCCCGAAGATCCCGCACTCGTGTCGGCCATCGACCGACTGCTCGCCGAACCCGCGCCCCAGAGCGACTCGGATTCCTGACCCTCGACCGCAGGTTCGAAACGGCTTGAAAATTTCCCGAGAAGGCCCACCCCACCGGGCACAGCCATTGCGCGGAGGCACCGATGGCGCGCGATCCGCGTTATGACATCCTCTTCGAGCCGATCCAGATCGGCCCCGTAACGGCCCCCAACCGCTTCTACCAGGTTCCGCATTGCACGGGGATGGGGCACCGCAACCCGCAGACGCTCGCCGCCATGCGCGAAGTCAAGGCGGAGGGCGGCTGGGGGGTCGTCTGCACCGAATACTGCTCGATCCACCCGAGTTCCGACGACGACCCGTACCCGGCGGCCGCACTATGGGACGAAGGGGACGTGCGCGCCCAGGCGCTGATGGTCGACAAGGTTCACCGGCACGGCGCGCTGGCCGGCGCAGAGCTCTGGTACAGCGGCGCTTTCTCGTCGAACCTCTATTCGCGGGAGGAATCGCTCGGCCCCTGGAGCCGGCCCGCTTGGCTCAACAATCCCGTGCAGTGCCGGGTGATGGACAAGCGGGACATCCGCGATCTGCGCCGCTGGCACGCGGAGGCCGCCAAACGCGCGCAGCGCGCGGGCTTCGACATCGTCTACGTCTACGCGACCCACGGCTACCTGCTCTCGCAATTCCTGTCGCCGGCCAACCAGCGCTCCGACGAGTACGGGGGGTCGCTCGAAAACCGCCTGAGGCTCTTCGTCGAATTGGTCGAAGAGACCAAGGAGGCCGTTGGCGATACCTGCGCGGTGGCCGTGCGCTGCTCGGCGGGCGGCGGGACGCTGGACGGCGCCCCGGTGATCGAAGAGCATCGCGCGATGCTCGAAGCGGCGGCTGACCTCCCGGATCTGTGGGACCTGGTCGTCGACGATTACTCGTACGAAATGGGAACGTCGCGTTTCGTGAAAGAGGCCGCCCTCGAAGAATACGTGTCCTGGGTGAAACAGGTGACGCACAAGCCGGTCGTGACCATCGGCCGGTTCACCTCACCCGATACGATGCTGCGCCAATTGAAAGACGGCATCGTCGACCTCATCGGCGCCGCTCGGCCCTCCATCGCCGACCCCTTCCTCCCGAAGAAGATCGACGAGGGGCGCCTCGAAGACATCCGCGAGTGTATCGGCTGCAACATCTGCTACGCGAGCGACACGCACGGCGTGCCGATCCGCTGCACCCAGAATCCCTCGATGGGCGAAGAATGGCGACGCGGCTGGCACCCGGAGCGACTCCCCGCGCGGCAATCGGAGAAGCGCGTGCTGGTCGTGGGGGGCGGCCCGGCCGGACTCGAGGCAGCGGTCGCGCTGGGCCGACGCGGTTACGAGGTGACCCTCGCCGAAGCGGGCAAGGCTCTCGGCGGCCGCGTCACGCTGGAGTCGAATCTGCCCGGCCTCGCGGAGTGGGCGCGCGTGCGCGACTGGCGGGTCGCGCAGCTCAACAAGCTGCCGAACGTCGAGATCTTCCTCGACAGCCAGCTGGACGCCGACCAGATCCTCGAATTCGGCGCGGATTGCGTCGCGCTGGCCACCGGCGCGCGCTGGCGCACGAACGGCCTCGGGCGTTGGCACGAATCTGCGATCGAGATCTCGGATCGCGCAACCGTTCTCACACCCGACGACGTCATGGCGGGGATGCGACCCGAAGGCCCGGTCGTGATCTTCGATGACGACCACTACTACATGGGTGGCGTCATCGCCGAACAGCTGCGCGCCAGCGGCCTCGACGTCACCCTCGTCACACCCGATGGCGTCGTTTCGTCGTGGACCCGATCGACCGACGAACAGTTCAGGATTCAGACGCGCTTGCTGGAATTGGGAGTTCGGATCGAAACCAGCACCGTGCTCGAATCCGTGCGCGATGACAGCGCGGTGCTGGCTTGTGCGTACACGGGCAAGCAGCGAGAGATCGCAGCCGGATGCACGGTGATGGTTACGTCCCGCGCGCCTTCCGACGCGCTCTATCACGCGCTTTCCGGGCAGATCGAGATCACACGGGTCGGCGATTGCAGCGCTCCGGGCACGATCGCCGCAGCCGTCTTCGCCGGGCACCGCTTCGCGCGCGACCTGGACCGCGAACCCGCCGACGTGCCCTTCCTGCGCGAGGGATCGATGCGCTAGACGCGGCCGCCGCTTCTGCGTCGCCTGCCCCCCCCCGCGCTGGGATCGGTTCGAGGCGAGCTGGCGTTCAGCTCGGATTTGCGAAGGAGCGGGGCGCTTGCCGGGGCCCGCTCGCGCTCTGCCGCCGCAGATCTGGCAGCCGCTCGAGCGTCGCTTGGGTGGCGCGCTCGAATTTCGCGAGGGTTTCCGCGAGACAGAGTTCGTTGTGAGCCGCCGATACGAACCACGGCCCGCGAAAATCGGCTTCGCACAAGATCCCAAACTCGTGCAGGTGCTTCGCGAGGTAGTCGCAGAACGCGGCATTGGACTTTTCGCGCTCCGGGTCGCTCGAGTGCTCCGATTCACCACAGCACAGACGGCTCATCGATGGCGGCCCGACGAACGCGTGGCGTACGCCGCGTCGCGATAGGGCTTGACTCATGCCCTCGCGCATCCGCAAGCCGTATCTCGCGATCTGCTCGAGCGCATCGGTCCGGTCGAGGATCTCGAGAGTCTTCTCGGCGACCGCGAGAGACACGGGATGCGGTACGTGGCGGCCCCCCTGGACGACCCCTGCGCCGATCCGGCGCATGATCTCCTCACGGCCGGCGAGCACGGCGATCGGGAAACCGCTTGCGATCGAGGGCCCGAAGGTGCAGAGATCGGCGCGCACACCCAGAAGTTCCTGAGCGCCTCCCTTCGCGACCCGAAATCCCGTCGTCACCTCGTCGATGATCAGCACCACCTCGAAGCGATCGCATAGCGCGCGAACATCGCTGAGGTACGCAGCCTCTGCGGCCATCGATGCGCGGTCGCACGGGATCGGATCGATCAGGAAAGCGCCGATCTGATCGCCATGGCTGCGTAATAGCGCCTCGAGCCGATTGGCGTCGTTGACCGGAACGTCGTGGATCAGCCCATCGAACGGGCCGCGAACCGCGCTTCGGCTCGGCGCCGGGTTCGTACCGATCGACCCTTCTGGGCGGCCGGCTGGCCACACGGCGGCGCCTAATAGTCCGTGGGATCCGCCGTCGACCACGGCGATAGCGTCCTTGCCCGTGAAGTTTCGCGCCAACCGCAGCGCGTCCACGACGGCTTCGGCTGCGGAGTTCGAGAAGCGCACGAGTTCGGCGGCGAGCGCCATCGCGGCGATCCGCTCCGCGACTGCGAACTCGAGTTCGGTGGAAAGCGCAAAAACGCCGCCAACGGCGATACCGGCGCGCGCGGCCTTGGCGACGCGCGGGTCCGCGTAGCCGAGGATCACCTGCCCGCTGCCGAGCCGATAATCGATGTACTCGTTGTCGTCGATGTCCCACAGGCGCGCACCGCTGGCGCGCTTGACGTAGAAGGTGCGGTCGTCGCCCCAGTAGCCACAGTCGGATGCGACGCCGAGCGGCAGCCGCTCGAG
>JAHEEJ010000270.1 GCA_024640705.1 Deltaproteobacteria bacterium | reverse complement strand
GCTGCGCGGATTCGAGATCCGGTGCGACCACGTTGAGGAACCACGGAGACGCCATCCCCGACTGGCTCAGCAGATCGTTGAAGGCTTGAACGGACTCGGTGCTCGGGTCGCGCATGTTGATGACGTTTTCGTCGAAGCGCGCTTGCGGCAGCAGGAGGAGGGCGCCGATGCCGGCGATCGCCGCGCTGCGGCGCACCCAGGCGCCGTAGCGGTCGAGGTGGGTCCACCAGCGATCCCGAAAACCCAGCCCGCTCGAGGATCTTTCGCGTTCCGATGGAGCCAGCCAGGTATAGAGCAGTGCGGGCATCAGCGTGAGGGTGATGAACAGGATGATGAACATTCCGGCGCCCGAGACCAACCCGAGTTCCGCGACCCCCCGGTAATCGGTTGGAATGAAGACGAAGAATCCGATGGCCGTCGTCACCGTGCAGAGCACGAGCGAGCTGCCCACTTTTTGAACGGCGCCTTCCATTGCCTCCAGATTGCTGTTGCCGGTGCGGAGCAGATCCTCGTAACTCATTCCCAGGTGGATCGCGAAATCGACTCCCAGGCCGATGAACAACACCGCGAAGGTCACGGACACGAGGTTCAAGTCTCCGACCGCAAACGCCGCGAATGCCAGGGTCCAGATCAAACCCGAAAGCAGCGCGATGACGGCTGCGAGGACGAGTTTGATCGAGCGCAGCGCGATGACGAGAATGACGACCACCAACGCGAAACAGAAGACGCCGGCTCCGCCCACATCCCATGCGATGCCGACCATCTCTTCGTAGTTGAGGGCGGGGTTGCCGGTGATGCGAACCGAAACGCCGCGTTCAGCCGTGTAGCCGAGGTCGTCGGCCAGTTGGTGGACCAGTTCCATCGGGCGCGCTGCCGCGAATACGCTTTCGAAGTCGAGCACCGGCTGCGCGACGATGACGCGCCGGGTGTTCACGTCGAGAGAGGAGCCCTGTACCAGCATTTCCTCCCAGGAAACCGCGAGCGGGTATTCGCTATAGACTTCGACCGTGGCGCGGCCGATCTGGTCGAGCACCTTCACCCATTGGTTGATCTCGTCGGGTGTGTCGCCGACGGCGTCGAGGCCCTGGCGCACGAGCGTTGTGAGATTGGCGATGCTGGAATCGCGTTCGAGTTCGGCCAGCAGCGGCTGCACCCGGGCCATCTGATCGGCGAATTCCTCGAGTTCCGGCACGCTTCGGTAGAGCAGACCCACGCGCTCGAAGAAACTCCCGCCGCCCGGAATGTAGGCGTCGGTGAAGGCATCGGGGTGTCGCCGGAGTTCCGCCGTCAGTGCGTCCGCGGCGTCACGCGCGAGTTCGGGAGTCTCGCCCTCCACGACGATCAGCAGCGCGTTCTCGAGGTTTGGAAACAGGGCGGTGAAGGCTTCGTGATTCTTTCGCGACGAGAGGTCTTCGGAGACGAGTCGAACGTTGTCCGAGTTGATGCCGAGGTGGGTTGCCGCGTAGAACGCAAGGGTGAGCGTCAGCAGGCCGATCGCGGCGACCACCGTGTTGGGGCGTCGCGAGACGGCGTGCACCCAGCCCGTCAACGTATTCGTGAGCAGATCTTCGGAACCAGACACGCGGCGCGAGGGATAGCAAAAGGCCAGGATGCGCGGCTATGGGAAAAGGCTGGAACTCCCGCGGGGGGAGGTTGCGCGGCTGGCGATCCGGCCGAGAATGGATGGGGAGCCGCTCCGCGCGGAGCGGGCGGATGGGAGGGGCGGTTTGCGCGGTGTGGATCGGGACCCGGAGGGGTCGATCTCGAGTGTGAGAGGCTGGATCGACGCGAGTGATCGCGTGGTCGTCCTGACCGGCGCCGGGATTTCGACGGATTCGGGAATCCCGGATTTTCGCGGGCCCGGGGGGGTGTGGACCCGCAACCCCGAGGCCGAGAAGCTGTCGACCTACGATCACTACGTGGGCGATCCCGAGGTCCGCAAGCGCGCCTGGCAGAACCGGCTGGAACTCGCGAATCGGCTCGGCGGTCCGAACGCGGGCCACCGCGCGGTGGTCGAGTTGGAGCGGCGGGGAAAGTTGTCGCTGCTGATCACCCAGAACATCGACGGATTGCACCTCGATGCGGGTTCGACGCCGGAGCGAACGGTCGAAATCCACGGCACCTTTCGCGAAGTCGCTTGCCTCGCGTGTGGGGAGCGCGGCCCGATGCCAGACGTCCTCGATCGGATCCGGGCCGGCGAAGCCGATCCCGCCTGTCGCAGTTGCGGGGGCATCCTCAAGGCCGCGACGATTTCGTTCGGGCAGGGCCTGGTGGTGGAAGACCTGGAGCGTTCTGAAGTAGCCGCTCAGCAATGCGATTTGATGCTGGCGGTGGGCACCACGTTGACCGTCTTTCCGATCGCCAACGTCGTTCCACTTGCGAAGACTGCGGGCGCCCGGGTGGTGATTTTGAACGAACAGCCAACCGAGATGGATGCGCTCGCGGACGCCGTGATCCGCGGTTCGATCAGCAAAATCCTGCCGCGTCTGGTCGAGTCGCTGGATTGACAGGTCGGGCCGCTGTATTAGGCCAGTCGAATGGTTGTATTAGGCGGACTGGAATGCGCCCGCCTTCGTGCTAGTTTCCCGCCCCCATCTACAGAATTGGAGATCCCGTGGCACGAACGAGAAACTGGCCGGCCGTCATTGAGCGCCTCAACAAAGATCCCAAGGGTGAAATCCGCATCAAAATGGGATCGCCCGGGAGCGCGCAGGTAACCCGCTGCCGCCTGCTGGCCGAGTGGTCGAATCTGCAAGCGACGACAGTCGGCAAGACGTTGATCCTGCGCCTCCCCTCCAAGCGTTAGGGGTCCGTATCCATCTGTTGGGGGAGCTCGTTCCGATCGGACAGGAACCTCCGAGTTCGATTGGCAGCGCGGCTCCAGATCGACGGGGGCTCACTTGAATACGAGGATTCGTTCCCGTTGCGGCTGGGCGATTGCGCTGCTCGCACTGTCGGGATTCGTCGCTCCGGCTCCAGCGAACGACGCCGCACCCGCCCACGGCATTGCGATGCACGGGGACCTCGCCTATCCCGCGGATTTTACCCATTTCAAATACGCAAATCCGGCTGCACCGAAGGGCGGTGTACTCCGGCAATATTCGATCGGGACCTTCGACAGCTTCAATCCGTACATCGCGAAGGGAAACCCCGCTGCGGGCATCACGCGGATCTACGACAGCTTGATGACCGCCTCGATGGACGAGCCGTTCAGCCGCTACGGATTGCTCGCGGAAAGCATCGAGACGCCGAGCGATCGATCCTGGGTCGCGTTCACGATACGCGAGGGCGCGCGCTGGCACGACGGCAAGCCGGTGAGTGCCGAAGACGTGATCTGGTCCTTCAATACTCTGCTCGAGAAGGGCTCCCCGATGTTCGGTTTCTATTGGGCTGGAGTGGAGAAGGTCGAGAAAACCGGCGATCGGCGGGTGAAGTTCAGCTTCAAGCCGGGCGAGAACCGCGAACTGCCGTTGATCCTGGGTCAACTTCCGGTCTTACCCAAGCACTACTGGGAGAACCGAAACTTCGACGAGACGACGCTCGAGCCACCGCTGGGCAGCGGCCCCTATGAGGTCGCAGCTTTCGAGCCGGGGCGCTACGTGAGTTACCGGCGCAGAGCGGATTACTGGGGGGCGGATCTCCCCGTCAATCGCGGACACAACAATTTCGATTCGCTTCGGTGGGAGTACTACCGGGACATGAGTGTTGCGATCGAGGCACTCAAGGCCGATGCCTACGACATCCGCCTCGAAAACAGCGGGTCGAAGTGGGCCACCGCCTACGACATCCCGGATGTTCGCGATGGCCGGCTTCGCAAGGAATCGATCCCCCACCAGCGGAATCAGGGTACCCAGGGCTTCATATTCAATCTGCGGCGCCCGCAGTTTCGAGATCGACGCGTTCGAGAGGCGCTGGGTTATGCGTTCGACTTCGAGTGGATGAACAAGAATCTCTCCTTCGGACTGTACCAGCGGATTCGCAGCTACTTCGAGAACTCGGAACTCGCCGCGCGCGGCCTGCCGAGTCCGGCAGAACTCGAGATTCTGGAGCCGTTGAAGGGGCGAATTCCGGAAGAGGTCTTCACCCGCGAGTTTCAGCCGCCGAAGACGGATGGTTCCGGCAAGATTCGCAGCAATCTGCGTCGCGCGACCGAGTTGTTTGCGGAAGCCGGCTGGAAGATCGTCGATGGCCGCCTCATCCACGTCGAAACCGGTGAACCGATGGCCTTCGAGATCCTATTGCCGTCTGCGGGCTTGGAGCGGACTGCGCTTCCGTTCAAGAAGAATCTGGAGCGACTTGGCGTCGCGGCCTCCGTACGAACCGTCGATACCGCCCAATTTCGACAGCGCATGGATACCTTCGACTTCGACATGACGACGCAAAGGATTCTCCAGTCGAGTTCCCCGGGCAACGAACAGCGTGAATTCTGGTCGAGCGAGTCGGCGAAGCGCGAGGGTGGGCGCAACCTGATGGGGATCGAGAATCCTGCGGTCGATGAACTCATCGAACTCGTGATCGCGGCGAAGACTCGCGAAGATCTGATTACGCGCGTTCACGCGTTGGATCGCGTGTTGCTGTGGGGTTTCTACCTGATCCCTCACTTCTACAATGATGTCGACTGGCTGCTCTACTGGGATCGTTTCGGCAGGCCCGAAATTGTTCCCACCGAGGGCCTCGCGATCGGTACCTGGTGGTACGACAAGGCGAAGGCAGCGCGGCTCGAGGCCGCCCTCGGAGGCGGTGGTTGATCGCTCCGGCTCGGCACGGCTGCGACGGCGAGCGTTAGGTTGGCCGCGTACATCATCCGGCGCCTGCTCCTGATCGTACCGACCCTGTTTGCGATCATGCTGTTGAATTTCGCGATCGTTCAGGCCGTGCCGGGCGGGCCGATCGAGCGAATTCTCGCGGAGCTCGACCACACGGCGGTCTCCGCGACTGAGCGAATCTCGGGCGGAGGTGGAGATTTCGCCGGCGCGTCGGCGCCGAG
>JAHEEJ010000269.1 GCA_024640705.1 Deltaproteobacteria bacterium | reverse complement strand
CGGCTCGCCGAGCAGCGGCGCGCCTTTGCCGGTCGCACTGCCCGCGGGATCGCCCAGCAGCTCGACGATCGCCTTGCGGGCCTGCACGACGTTCTTGCCGACGAGCTCCGCGTAGTGGCGATTCGCGGATTCGGCATCGCGGCTCGGAAAATTCTCCGAGCCGAATTCCACCGCGATCAGTCGCCCATCGTGGCCGACCAGCTGGCGCAGCGCGAGACCCTCTTTGCGCCACCAGTCGACGTCCGTCGCATCGCCGAACGTGCAGACCATCAGGATGCCCGTACCCTTCTCGGGGTCGGCCACTTCGCTCGCAAAGATCGGCACCGGCACACCGAACAGCGGCGTGATCGCGTGCTTGCCGAAGAGATTCTGGTAGCGCTTGTCGTCGGGGTGGGCGGTGACGCCGACGCAGGCCGGCAACAACTCGGGTCGCGTCGTCGAGATCGCGAAACCGCGGTCTTCTCCGTCGACGCCGAATTCGATGTCGTGAAACGCACCGGTCTGCTGGCGGTCCTCGACGTCGGCCTGGGACAGCGCCATCTGGAAATCGACGTCCCACATGAAGGGTGCGTCGACGTTGTAGACGTGTCCCTTCTCGTACAGATCCCGGAAGCTCAACTGCGAGAGCCGCCGGCAGTGATCGTCGATCGTCGCGTAGGTCTGGGTCCAATCGACGGAGAGGCCCGTGCGGCGCCAGACCTCCATGAAGACCTGCTCGTCTTCCTCGGTGACCGCGTGGCAGAGCTCGATGAAGTTCTGGCGCGAAATCTCCCGCGGCCGTTGTTTGCGCAGCTTGGCGCTCGCGGGCTCGAGCGAGAGGCCGGGCTCGTAGGCGATGCGCGGATCGCAGCGCACGTGGAAGTAGTTCTGCACGCGCCGCTCGGTGGGGACGCCATTGTCGTCCCAGCCCATCGGATAGAAGATGTTCCGCCCGCGCATGCGCTGGTAGCGCACCACGCTGTCGGTGTGGGTGTAGGAGAAGATGTGGCCGATGTGCAGCGAGCCCGAGACCGTCGGCGGCGGGGTATCGACCACGAACGTCTCTTCGCGCGCGGCCGACGGATCGTACCGATAGGTTCCCCACGCCTCCCAGCGCTCGTGCCAGCGCTTCTCGGCCTCGATCGCGTCGAAATGCTTCGGGAGGGTCTCGGGGTCGATCGATCGCACGCGTTGGCTGCTGGAACTCATTTTGGACTCGAAAAGGCTTGGGAACGAGAAAATTGCGACGCGCAGGTGGGGTAGCATAAGCCGGGCCGGCGAGGCCTTCGGCCGACCGAAAATCCCTTCTCCCCGCGGGGAAATGTGCGTTCGCGGGCCGGGAGGCTTGCGTTCGAGGGGGCTGACCGATAGTTTCCCGGATCCCCGTGACGGGGCAGGAGTGTCGATTTGGCCAAGCTATCCCAGGTGTTGCGCGATCAGCGCCGCATAAAATTGATCCAGAAGTACGCCGAGAAGCGCGCCGCGCTGCGCAAGCGCCTGAACGATCCCAACGTTTCGATCGAAGAGAAGCTCGAAGTCCAGCAAGCCTTCGCGAAACTCCCGCGCAATTCGTGCCCCACGCGCCTGAAGCGCCGCTGTGCGGTGACGGGCAGACCGCGCGGTTATTACCGCAAGTTCGGCATCTCGCGAATCGCGTTCCGGGACATGGCCCTCAAGGGCCAGCTGCCCGGCGTCCGCAAGTCGAGCTGGTAGGAGCACACCGTGAAGCCCGGCATTCATCCCGAATACCACAAGGTTTTGTTCATCGACAGCGCGACCGGCGACGAGTGGATGACGCGCTCGACGCTCACCTCGAATGAGACGCGCGAAATCGACGGCGAAGAGGTCCAGGTCGTCAAGCTCGAGATCTCGTCCTTCAGCCACCCGTTCTGGACGGGCAAGATGCGCGAGCTGGATTCCGACGGAAAGATCGACCGCTTCCGGCGCCGCTACGCGAGCAAGAAGTAGGAGAGCGAAATGGCGCGCCGCTGCGAACTCACGGGCAAGGAGAGCATGTACGGACACAATGTGTCCCATGCCAACAACCGAACCAATCGGCGTTTCGTCCCGAACCTGCAAAAGGTCACGCTCCAGAGCGACGCGCTGCGCAAGGGCGTCAAGCTGCGGGTCTGCACGCGCGCGCTGCGCTCGGTGCAGCGCAATGGCGGCCTCGACGCCTACCTGCTCTCGCGGGAAGACGCCAAGCTCGCGCCGCTCGGCCTCAAGCTGAAGCACCAGATCCAGAAGGCTTTGTCGGCGCCGAAGAAGGCGACGAAGGCGGCCTGAGTTACCATCCCCGTCGGAAATGACGGGGTTTCGGTTCCTACACCTCGCTGACCTCCACCTCGAGACGAGCTTCGGCGGTCGAGCAGCCACTCGCGAGCGCTTACGGCGCGCCGCGCTCGAAGCCTTCGAGAACGCGGTCAGCTACGCGATCGAGCACCAGCTCCACGCCATCCTCGCCGCGGGCGATCTCTACGACGATCCCGTGCTCTCGCTCCCGACGGAACTCGCAATCCAACGCCAGATGCAGCGACTCGACAAAGCCGGCATCTGGTTTCTCGCCGTTTGCGGAAACCACGATCCGGGTGGGCGACAGTATCGCTCGATCCAATTGAGCCTCGAAACCGATTCGGCCGGTGCGCGGCGCGAGCGGGTGCACGTATTTCGCGATCGGGACCCGCAGCCTGTGACGGTGACCGACTCCGCTGGACAGCCCGTCGGGGTGGTGATCGGAGCGGGACATCCAAGCGACGCCGAGAGCGAGAACCTCGCAGCGAACTTTCCCGCGCTCGCAACGAAACTCCCGTTGGTCGGCCTGCTCCACACGCACGTCGAGAGCACACCCACAGCGGGTCAGCACGACCGCTACGCACCCTCCGGCCAGCGGGACTTCGAGCGCGCGGGCTACAGCTATTGGGCGCTCGGGCACATCCACACCCGCCAGTGTGCGGTGCAGGGCCAGCCCGTCCACTACCCGGGAAACCTCCAGGGCCGCAATCCGCGCGAGACCGGCCCCAAGGGCGGGCTCGTCGTCGAGGCGAGGGCGGGTGTTGCCGCCGAACCGGAGTTCGTCTGCTTTGCGCCGGTGCGCTGGGAGCACGTGCGCGTCGATCGGATCGCGGATCGCGAATCGGTTCGAGCACTGGTCGCGCAGCTCACAGAGGAAGTCGCTGCGCTCGGCGCGCACACCGACGAACTCATCGTTCGCATCGAGCTCGCGGGCGAAACCGTCCTGGCGCCGACGCTGCGAAGGCGCGAAGAGCGCGAAGCCATCGAGGCAGAGCTCCAGGCGACGACCGGGGCGCTCGAGATCCAACTGCTCGACGGGGGCATCGTTCGCCCGATCGATCGGCGCGCGCTGCGCGAATCTCCGACTGCGATCGCGCAAGCGCTCGAACTGATCGCACGAGCTGCCGAAGACGACGCCCTGCTCACCGAACTCGCACCCGACCGGCTGGCGACAGACGTGGACGCGGGCGAACGCACCGCCTACCTGCGAGCGCTGCTCGCCGAACTGCCAGAGGAATTGATCGAGCGCAGCATTGCGGAGGGTGAGGCTTGAGGTTCATCCGCCTCGACGCCATCGCATTCGGCCCGCTCGAGCAGTGCTCCTTTGCGGTCGACGCCGACATCGTACTCGTGCACGGACCGAACGAAGCCGGCAAATCGTCGTTTCGCGCAGCCATTGAAACCATCCTCTACGGATTCAAGCCCGCCGATCGCAACGACCACCCACTCGCAAAATGGGATCCCGAAAATCCACAGAAGCTCGAACTTCAATGCGAGCTCAGGCTCGACGACACCGGCGACCTCCGCGGTGTCGAGCGCATCCTGCTGCAAAGCGGCAAGTCGCGGATCGCCGTGGGAGGGGCCAACTTTTCGGGCCCGCGGCGTGGCAACACGGCACTCCCCTGGGTGGACTGGCTCACGCGCGACGTCTTCCGCGAAATCTATTCGCTCGAACTCGGGCAGCTGGCCGCGCTCCACTCGAAGGTGCGAAAGAACATCGACGATCTGCTGATGCCGCGCACGACCGCGCTGCCACTTCATTCCGCCGCAGAAGTTCGGGCCGCTCTGCGGGAGGAGCACCTCCGGCTGTGGCGCGTCGACAATCGGGGCGAGCCCGTCGCGAAGAAATTGCGCGCCGAGTTGGTCGAAGCCATCGCGCGCTTGCGCGAAGCCAAGGAGGCCGACGACGCCCGGCGCAGCGCGCGATTGGAGCGGGCCGAAGTCGCCGCAGCGCTCGAAGAACTCGAAGCGCGCAAGCGTCGCCTCGATCGAGAACACGCCGATGCGCCCTTTCTCGGCGATCTGTTCGAACTCAACCACCGTCTGCGCATGCTCGGCGCACCGATCGATCTGAGCGAGCTCGGAGAGCTTCCGCTCGTGAACCCGACCCAGCTCGCATCGGAAATCGAAGAACGCGAAGCGAAGCTGAGCGTGCCGCGCAGGCGGCTCGAGCAGAGCGCGTTGATTCTTGGCGAGGCCGCTGTCAAAGTTCTGGCCCTCGAAGCGCCCATCGAATCTGCGTTCACCGATCTTTCGCAGTGGAACGCGGATCGCGAACGACGCACCGAGCAGGAACAGGCCAGCGCCAAAGCGCAAGAGCGCGCGCGCGATGAACTCCGCGGCGCACTCCGCTGTGAACCGACCGACGCGCAGCTCGACGCCGCGGCCGCAGTTCCCACCCAGGTCGTCGCGAGCGTGGCCGAGGCGTGGTCGGATGCGCGCGAGCGGCAATATCAGGGGGCTTCATCCGGGGGCGGCGCTTCGAAAGTCTGGCAGACCCTCGCAGGTTGCGTGGGACTCGGCGTGATCGCGCTGGGCGCCTATCTGCAGGCCAATCTGCCGCTGATCCTCACGGGTGCGCTGCTCGTGGTCGCCGCGCTGCTCATCGGCGCCTTCGCTCGACCCCGCAGCGGTGCCGAGCCGCCCGCGGCGCCGCCCGAATTGGCCGAGCTGGTTGGCGCACTCCCGCTTCCGAAATCCCTGCTCGAAAGCCCGGCCGCGGTGCAACGGCTCAGCGGGCTGCTCAACGGCATCCAGCAATTGATCGCCGACGCG
>JAHEEJ010000028.1 GCA_024640705.1 Deltaproteobacteria bacterium | reverse complement strand
AGCCGACGATCGCGTCGAGTGCGGCCTGATCGTCAGCACTGCTAGGCACGTCCAGACCATCGCCGGGCGTTCCGAAAGTGTCGACGGAGAGCACTTCGATCACGTCGCAGCAGGGAGAATCGGCGGGCCCCTGATTGCCTTCGATCAGGATCGTCGCATCGGCCACCGCCTGATCGATGAGCGCCTCGTAGAAGGCGAGGTCTCGACCCGCTCCGGCGTCGATCATGTCGACGTGAACGAGCCACTTCAATTCGTGCAGGTTCGTCGTGGGCGCCACCGCGAGCGCCTCGAACGGGATCCAGCACAAACACGCCACCAACCAGGCAATGGGCGCTCTCATCGGTCACGCCCGAATTGATCTCGGAGCACCGATGCGGGGCCCTCGCGAGACATTCTTTCGTGTAGAAGCAGGGCCTCATTGGCGTGCTCGACGATTTCCGCGGGCGCACTCGGAACCGCGCTGATCTCGGCGATGACACGTGCGGCCTGGGGCTGACCCGAAAGCGCAAGCCCGGTGATCGCTCCCTTCCGCATCAAGCGCGCGACGCGCTCGGGATCCATCCGGCGAAAAGATCGCTTCGGCGCGGCGCTCGGGTCCGTTGCGGCCCGGATCAGCCAGGCGAGTGCGCGGCCGTCGACGCGCGCGAGGTGGCCCATTGCGGAAGCGATGGAACGCTGGGCGCGAAACTCGAGGCGATCGAACTCACCGCTCGCGCCGCGCAGCGCGTAATCGGCGATCGCATCGAACGCCGCCGGCGAACCACTCATGCCGAGCAACACGAGGACGTTGGGGTGTTGGCGGATCTCGGCCGGGTCGTCCAACAGCTCGATCAGACGCGCGACGTCGGCGTCCGAGAGATCGCCGACCTCTTCGAAGGCAATGCCCTCGAAATAGATCGCAGCCGCGAGTTGATCCGCTCGCGACGGTTCCGGACCGCTCGGTTCGGCCGCTCCGTTGGAGGCGAAAAAACAGAGCCATGCGATTGCAAGCGGCAGCGCCCCGATGCGGCAGGTCCGAAATTCCATCTTCAACATGTCGGTAAAATCACCCACAAATATGAGAGCGCTGCTCGACACGAAACTGCCAATGATACGCAATGAGATAGCTCAACTGATTGTTTATATTCACGGTTTTTTGATCTCCAGCGCTCCGAGGTCGCGCCCGAACTGCAGCCGCTGTCCCGAGTCCATCGGACACCGCTGAACGGCCAGCGGGCGAAGCCGCCGGCCTCGCAATCGCTCGCGTGGCAGACGGGTCGCTGCCGCGCAGCTCGCGAAAACCGCCAACGAGATTGCCAGCCAGCCGTCGCTAGCGCGCTGCGGGTAAAGAGCACTCCCCATCGCCGGCTCGACCCTTTCGCCCGACCGTCCGAACGCGGGCAAAGCTCGGGGACTCACCCGATTTCGCCTAGACTACCGGGTTCAACGGACACTCTTTGCAGCAACCACGCAGACAGGGGATCGACGATGAAGCCGAACCAGCGCCCAAAGCGGCCACATTTTTCTTCGGGGCCTTGCGCGAAACGCCCGGGTTGGAAACTGGATCTCCTGGCGAACGCCGAAGTGGGGCGATCTCACCGATCGAAGCCCGGGCGGGCGAAACTTCTGGAAGTCATCGAACGCTCGCGTCGCGTACTCGGAATCCCCGACGACTACCGCATCGGGATCGTTCCCGCTTCGGATACCGGCGCGATGGAAATGGTGCTCTGGTCGATGCTCGGCGCCCGGGGTGTGGACATCCTCGCCTGGGAGAGTTTTGGATCGCAATGGGTCAACGACGTGATCGCCCAGCTCAAAGTCCCGAACGCGGAGGCATGGGTTGCGGACTACGGTGAACTCCCGGACCTGGGCGAGATCAATTTTCGAAACGACGTCGTCTTCACCTGGAACGGAACCACTTCGGGAGTGCGGATTCCCGACGGCGACTGGATCCCCGACAACCGCGCGGGCCTGACGATCTGCGACGCGACATCGGCGGTCTTTGCGATGGAACTCCCCTGGGAGAAGCTCGATGTCGTGACCTGGTCGTGGCAGAAGGTTCTCGGCGGCGAAGCGGGGCACGGAATGTTGTGCCTTTCTCCTCGTGCCGTCGAGCGACTCGAGAGCTTCAAACCGCCGCGGCCATTGCCCAAGATCTTCCGCCTGACCAAGGCCGGCAAGCTGATCGAGGGCATCTTCCGCGGCGACACCATCAACACGCCTTCGATGCTCTGCGTCGAGGACGCGATCGACGCACTGCGCTGGGTGGAATCGATCGGCGGGTGCAACGAGGTTCGCAAACGCTCGGAAGCGAATCTCGATGTGATTGCCGAGTGGGTCGACCGGAGTTCGTGGGTGAATTTCCTCGCGAGCCAACCCGAAACCCGCTCTTGCACCTCGGTCTGTCTGCAGATCGCCGATCCGTGGTTTCAATCACTCGAACCAGACGAGCAGGCCGCGATCGCCAAAAGCGTCGCGAACAAATTGGATGAGGAGAGCATCGCGTTCGACGTGGGCTCTTATCGAGACGCGCCTCCCGGGCTGCGGATCTGGGCCGGAGCGACCGTCGAGAGGAGCGATCTGGAAGCTCTGCTCCCGTGGCTCGATTGGGCGTACGCGGAGGTCAAGGGCAGCGGCTGATCGAAGCTTGCTGCAGCCAGGGATCGGATTGGAAGCGCGATCTCCGCAATGCCCGAATCGCCGTCGGCATCGACGTCGAAAATGATGGGCGATCCGGGCTGATTCAGCGCTGAGCGGCTGCCGGCGGCGCTGCCGGTTCCTCGGCCTTCACGGTGATCTCGAAGATCTGGACCGATGTCGCGCCCGCGGCGTCCGAAACCGCGATTTCGATCGGGTGTACGCCCGCCTGATCGAGCGTCGGCTGCCAGACGACCTTGCCGAGCACGGAATCGACCCGCATCCCCTTCGGTCCCTTCTTGATCGAGTAACGCAGCGGCCCGTCGTTGTCGGGATCGCGCGCGCGAATCTCGTAACTGAATCCCTCATCCGTCCAGGTGCCTTCTGGAACCGAAACGATCTCGGGATAGGCATTGCCGACTCGCACGATGACGCTCGCTAGCTCGGCGCTGTCCTCGCTGCCATCGCTCGCGACGACGACCGCCTGGATTTCGTCGCCCTTCTTGAGCCGGTCCGTCTCGAAGCTATCTCCCGTATCCGTCTGCAGCTGTCCATTGAGTCGCCAGCGGTAGCTGTATTCGATCGAATCTCCATCGGGGTCGTTGGCCTGGGCGGTCGCCACCAACGTCTCACCGGGCAGAACTTCCGGCTGCGGGCGAATCGCGATCCCGATCACGGTCGGCCTTCGGTTTCGAACCCTCGCTTCGGCCCGCGCTGTGGCGCTCTGCAGCTTGCCATCGCTGGCCTTTACCGCGACCTCGATCCGGTCGCGCTTCGTGACCCCCTTCAATTCGATCGAGGCTTCACCGCTCGGAATCTGGCGGCCCGAAATATGCCACTCGAACCCGATCTCGATCGGATCCCCATCTTGATCTGCAACCGCCACGATCGCTTGAATGCGATCGCCGTTGATGGGCTCAGCGGGCTCCAGGCGTACGCTCCGAATGACGGGCGCATGATTCGTCGTCTCGGTACTGGCCTTTCGCTCGACCTTCGTCGGCGCTGCGGGTACAGCCACAGCCGCCTCGTCGCTTCCGCCGCAGGCGCTGGTGCCCGCAACGAGAGCCGCTGTCGCAATCCATCCGATGATCCGCATCGGCTCACCCCTCCTCAATGGGCCAAGTGCCCATCTCGATATCTACGCGTACGGCGGACCATTCAGGAGCAATGGTTGAAAAATCCGACCGCCCTCATGCTGCCTGGTTCTAATTCGCCTCGAGGGTTCCACTCGCAAATTGGATCCGCGAAACGGTCCCCCCTACCGCTTCTCCCTTTACGTTCACCTCCCAGAAGCGCATGGTGAACTTCGGCACACCGCCTTGCCCGATTTGCATGTTCATGCCGGGAAGCGCACCCACTCCGAGATTCTTGGATGCCGCCCCGCTGCTCGTATCCATTTCATAGGTTGGGAGACCCTGCGCGAACCACGACGAGCTGCCGACCGTTCCTTGCGCAAACGTCGGATCCGCGTTGACGCGTAGCGCGTGAAGCGCCGTAGACACTCCGGCCTCTGCTGCGAAAAACGCGGTCTTCTTGCGCTTCATGAATCCAGCGACGCGCTGGTCTCGCGTGACGGCCTCGAGGGCAGCGAAACCGATGATCCCCATCATCGCCATTACGAGCATGACGATCAAAAGTGTCGATCCCTGCTGGCGCCTGCGCGAATGCCTCATCATGTGCCTCCCACGCGATCGCCGATGTTTCTCATCCGAACAATGGCCGTGTGAACTCGTCTCCGATAGCCGTCCTTCCCGGCAACTGCGTTCCGGTTCTCGGTGGCCTGGAAGAATCCCTGGGTAAACCGCTCATCTTCAGAGCGCGTGCGAGTGACGACGTTGAACCGGACGGCGCGAAGGTCGCTCGCGTCGCTATCCTTGGCGACGTAGTTGTTGCCCGAAATTCCGTGTAGCTCGCCAACGTCGAGGGAAAAGTTTCCGTTCGAGTCCAGGAAATACACAAGCTGTAGGTCCTCGACGCCCTCCGCCAGCAGGAGACCATTGCGATAGAGCCTGTTGGAATCGATGCGGTATTCGATCGCCGGAACCGCAATCAGCGTGGCAGTGCCGGCCGTGTCGAACGAATCGGTCTTGATATCGACCGTAATGGAATTGGTGGCGAGGTTGACGTTTTCGACGATTCCGCAAACCGACCCGCGATCGGGATCCGAAAGGTCGGTAATGATCACGCCGCCACCATTATCGTTGAAGTCGCTGTCATTGACTCCATTGCCATCCGTGTCGTAGGAAGGGTCCGGTGTGTCCGGTTCGAGGACGAGAGTATCGAGGGTAAACGTAGCGACACCGAAATCGACCTGGGTAACACCGCCCAGGACCCGAGCGCCATCGAAAGTTCCGATCGCGTCCACAGGATTGATCGCCGTGTGATCGCTGATGTAGAGGAGATCGGGCGCATCGGTGTTGTCTTTTCCGCAGATCGCTGCACCTTCGGGCACCATCATTCCCGCGTGCCTCAGATCGCGCTCGAAAATGCTCGATATGGCTCGAGCACTCTGCTGCGTATCCACGACGGAGTCGATCTTGATGTAGGCCCGGTTGTTTACCGTGAAGATCTGCATCGTGAAGACCATCACGATCGCGAGTATCGCGCTGGCGATCATCAACTCGATAATGGTGAATCCGGAGTTCCGCATCCTCGACTAGGTTCCTTCCCGGTTGTAACGAATACTCGAGAGCGTGACCGATCGGGTTTCACCGCTCTCCTCGATCCACGACACCCTTACGTCGATTGTGCGCGTGAAGGTCAGTTCCAGATCCGTTATCTGGTAGGAGACGCTGTAGGCTCTTTCGGAAGCCGAGCCGCCATCGACCTGGACCGTGTTCTGCGCGACTGGATCGGCGACGAATCCACCGGTGGCTCCGATCGACGCCCAGGCGTCTTGCTGAAGCTGCTCCATCCTGCTTTCGGCAATCGCCGCCGCGTTTGTCGCATGTCGGCCCCGATCGCTTCCGCGCATGGCATAGATCTGTACAGTCGCAAGCGACAGAAGGCCGAAGGTCAAGATGCCGATGGTGATCATCACCTCGATGAGAGTGAATCCGCCCGTCGTCCGATTGCGTCGCCGCGCCCTGGTATCCATCATTGAGTCCACCCGCTCGCACCCCAGGTGTGTACACGCACGCTGCCGAGAGGCGCGAGCGTCACCGCGTAGTCACGACCGCCACTTGTGACGTAGAGACCCGCGCCACCGGTTCCGGTGTCGCCAATCGTTCCACAGGTCGTCGAAGTCGGATCGAAACCCACCGGAACTCCATCGGGCCGAAAAAGCACCCAGTTCGTCGGGTTGTTGCTCGGATCCGAGGCCGTGGTTCCACTGGCCTGTGGCGGACTGAAGGCCGCGCTGCCCGTGTCAGTCGGCACTTTGACTGTCGCCTCCGACACCCCGAATTCGATTTGGTTCGGTAGCGGGATCGTCTCTTGATTCTCTGAGACATCGATATGACAGTTCGCGGTGGCGGGAGCACCATCGTCCAGGATCAGTATGGGAACCGCGCTACCCGTTGAATCGACGAGCACGGTTCCCGCAGGGTCCGCAGTCCCCAGCGGGCCAAAGAATACGATCTGATAATTCCCGGTTCGAATCGCCTGACTGCGGGCAATCTGAAACACATTGCCGAGATCGCGGGCGAAGCCCTGCAGACGCCGCCTTTCGATCATTTCCTGGATCGAAGGGATTGCGGCTGCCGATAAGACTGCGAGGATCCCCAGAACGACGGCCAGCTCGATCAAGCTGAAACCAGCTCGACGATCCTTACGGAGCGACTGCGCAAACCGCATTGTCAGTCGTTCTCCCGCCAGTAGAGCGTGGCGCCATTGAGGTTGACGTTGGGGGCTTCGATGATTTCGATGTCCGATCCGCTCTTCTCGATCACGACCCGGTTGTTCTTGCCGCCCACGCCGATCGACACCTTCGGATCTGTCGGCAGGCCTGGCCCGAGTGTAAGACCACGGATCGGGCTTCCGCCTCCATCCGTGAAATGGCCCTCACCAGTCTCGACATCGAACGCATAGAGAGTTCCGACACCGCGGGCCGTACAGGGGTCAGCGCCAGGAGTTGGCGTGAAGCTCGCTGCGATCACCTTGCCGCTGAAGATCTCGACGTTGGTCACGAACTTCTCGCCATCTGCGACCCGGATGTAGAAGCCCTTGTTGACGAAGGTTTGCGCGGCGGCACTTCCGCTGAAATCTGTCAGGTCGGCCTCGACGATCGTGGCGAGCGCTCCAGCTTCGTAGGGGTCCGAATCGATCATCACGTAGAAGCGGTTGTTCTCACCCAGCTCCGTCGCATCCGGGTCGCCCTGGAATTGAAGATTGCGACGCTCTCCACTGCCAAAGGCGAGATAGAGCTGACCCTTGGAATAAGCAGCCGCGGGCGGAAACATGAAGTTCTTGTAGTAGGTCACCGCGCCGGCCCCAGCTCCAATGGTTACGGGAGCAGCGGTAAAGAACGCCTTGAAGGGCCAGTTCGGCTGGGTTCGGACACCACTGGCGTCGTTGATCCGATCTTCTCCGGGATTGTGGATCGCCCATTTCCAGACATTCCCACCCATGTCTCCGGCGTAGATCACATCGGCAACGCCATCGAAATTCAGGTCGAGAACCGAGGGAGTGCCTACGATGGAGTAGAGCATGGACGCCTGGGGATCCGCGATCGATCCGAATTTCTTTTCGGCGAGCACTCCGCCCGTTTTCAGATCGATGATGTAGATCCCACGCCCCTTGACGGAAGCGGCGGAGTAGGTGGAGACGATGCCGGTGACGTCATCGGGATTGGGATCGCTCGTCGCGTCGTAGCCCCCGGTCACGATCGCTACCCAGCGATCCACGGTCTGACCGACGATATCCGTCTTATTCAGTCGGACCTTGGTGATGATGGGTTTCGACCAGGACTCTCCCATGAAGGCCTGATCGGTGACGTTGGCCTCGGACGGGAACTCCCACGCGTAGCGCGGATAATTGGTATTGCCTGCATCGAGCGGGCTAATCTGATTGGGATTGGTGACGTCCAACGCGTAATAGTGGTTCCCCCCCTCTCGCAGGGCGCCCACCAGATATGTGTGCCATTCAGTGCCATCGGTCGGGTTTACGTTGTAACCCGCAGTTCCCGGATTCTCATCGTCGATCCAAACATCCGCCGAGTTCACGTCGCCATCGACGTAGTGATGACGATCCGTAGGCGCGTCGATCACGAGATTCTTGATGACCTGCCGCGCCCGCCACGGCATGAAGCCAAAGCGCTCGGCACCTGTCCCCCTGCTGTAGTAGGGCAGTGCCGGAGCAGCCGGCACGGTCCACGAACCGGTGTTTAACGCTTCGAGGAATCCCGCGTTCGTACCGGCGTAGAGAACCCGATCGCGGGTCGCATAGAAGGACTTGAAGGTGGAGTAACCCGGATCGGCGAGCTGCAGCGAGGGGTGGCGGACCGCTACAGCGTTCGAATGGAAGATGTCTCCCAGCCGCGCGGGACGCTCCAGGCAGGCCGTCGGAAGCGCAACCTCCGTCGCGTCCAATACACCAGTGGCGAAGAAGCAGCCTTTCACATACTCGACGATCTCGTCGGCGAGTCCCTCTTCGTTGAGAGCGGTGCTCCCAGCGAGCGTGTAGAGCGGGCTGTTGGGCGCGGGATCGGGTGGCACTGCAAACGGAGCGATCCCCAGTTCGGCAGCGGAGAGGGTCTGGTCGAAATCTGGGGGAGCCGTGCCATTTGCAACGCCAGATTTCGAAACGTAGAGGTTGCGCGAAGCGGGCAGCGGAACTTGCTCTGCGGCATCCCAGAAATACACGGCGTCCGGCTTGAAAGGCCCACTGTTGCACTCACCCACGGTGGGATCATCGAGCGCACAAGCGCCATTCTTGTCGCGTACCGCACCGAGCGCGTCGATCGTCCACGCGCGCACGTGGCCTTCCCAGAACGCGCTCTTGCCACGCGGGAAGAAGTAGCTCTGATAGAAGTCGGCGCCGTCTTTGGTGCGCGCGGAGGGAACTGTCGCCGCAGTGAACGAAGCCGACTTTTCGATGATGTCGTTCAGCGCCGCGATCAACGCAGCCGTCAATTGATCGCCGTCCACGGCCTTGTAGAAGGTGCCGTTACCCAATACAGCGGTTCGCTCGAGGTAATCGTCCGTGGCAGTATTCGTCGCGAAGCCGACCGTATAGGTGTCGATCGTCTGCGTACCCCCCAGATCGGGGCGGAAATCCTTGTCGAACATGTACTTCGAGATGTCGTCGAGGTAGTAGGCGGCCTCGTCTGCGGCGCCGGGCTCTTCAACTTCCGCGTCGGCGTAGTAATTGCCAATCAACCCCGCTGCACCGCCGACACCAAAATCCGCATATCCGAGCGCGGTGCCGGCCGGGTCGACGTCGAAATCGTCGCGGCTGGGGAGGCCGTCGGTCACGATGATCACGAAAGCCTTCTCGCAGTCGTAGATCATCGCGTCTTCGAACCATAAATTCGAAGCCACCGGGTTGCCGAACTTGTTGTACTGGTAGATCGGAAACGCGGCGCCGTTTTCGCCGAGCGGCATATCCGCAGCGACGCGCGGCATCCAATAGGTGTAGATCTGGAAGAGCGTCTCGGCGAGCGGTGTGCCGTCGGTCAGCGTGGTGACGGAATTCTTGATCCTCGATTCGAGCTCGGCGGCGTGATTCGGGTTGGAACGACCGAGGTCTGAACCGAGGAACCCGCCGTTGGGGTCGACGCCTCCCACATCGGCTGCCTCGCGAAATTCCGCCTGGGCGAACCGGACGTTCTTCGTCTCCGCAACGCACAGCAGGTCCAGTAGAACCTGCTGGCTGGCTTCGAAGCGCGTGCGTCGATACTTCTCCGCCAGGAACTTCGAGGCACCCGACTGGGTACATCCCGCGACATTGGCTACGGCGGTATCGATCTCGTTGAGAATGGCCGCGTCGACAGGATCGCCCTGATCGAGGCCGAGGTACCACATCAGATAGCGGCCGCTCCAGTAGGTCGGCTTGGGGTTTCTGACGCCATAGATCTTTCGATTTCCGCGCACCGGACTGGCGCATTTGACGTTGTTCATGGTGGTTCCGATCGAGTACACGATGTCGGGATCGAGTGCTCCGCCGAAGTCGGCGGATGAGGTGCAGTAGCTGGCGTCGGGCACCTTTTCGGAATCGAACGTGGGATGCCATTCGATGTGATTCATCGAGTCGGAGTTGTCCATGAACAGAACCACATTGGGCGCTACCGCGGACTGAAGCAGGAATACGTCGTCGCCACTCTGCGCACTCGCTGCTGCCGAAACCAGCAAGCAAGAAAACACGACCATGAAATGCGCAAGAAGACTTTTCATCGGGTGGGAGAATCCGGTCATTCTTTAACCTCGAGCACCGTCCGACCCTGTCAAAGTCCGACGAGTCGTACATGACACCGAATTGGGTTTTGACGCGTTCGCCAGACCCAATGGCGTCCTGCAGACATTGTGGTGCAATACCCGCATCGGATTCCTCGACCATCCGCTTGAGTGAAAACTGCACGAACCTCATCGTCCGTAAGCGTGTCGCGCTTGAGTTGCACATCGGCGCTTCGCCCTCTTGATCAGGTGCCTGAAGCCAGTTCTGCTCGACAGCTGCCGCCCGGGCGCCCGCGGGCATCAACTCCGCAGCTCCGGGGACCGATAACCGAAGTACCCGTAGAAGCTGAACTTCCCTCTGCGGGTGGCGGAGCCATGGAGAAGCGACAAGGCCGGAGAATCAAACGCAGACTCACCTGCGAGTTCTTTGATGGGGCGAGATCCCATCGTGGGATCATTCTCGATGTCGGCCCCTCAGGAGTCTTCATCCGGACCAACGCGGTGCTCTCACCCGGAACGGAGATCGACATCCATCTGGCGACTTCGGTGGCAGCGCCGGCCATGACGCTGCTGGGCACCGTGGTCCGACGCAAGTCCGTGCCGGCCACGCTCACCACGCTGATCCAGCCCGGGCTCGGCGTCAAGATTCTCGAAGCACCGCGCGAATTCGGCTTGCTCACCGCCGACTGTGAACTCGAAAATGTGATCGACACCGATTACGCGGATGCGCAGACTCGTCGAGGCGATACGCAGAAACAGGCGAAACAGCCTCTCACGACACAGGATTCACGAGTCGAGCGGGGCGAGAGCGAGCACGATTCAGAATCATCTCCAGCGACGAAAGACCCGGAGACGAGCGGTGCCGCTGAAAAGACGAAAAAGAAGCCATCCAAATCGGCGAAAACCGCCAAAGAGAAGGCGCCCCAACGCGAAACCGTTCCGAAGAAGCGAACCGAAAAACCCAAGCCGCCGCGACCGCTCGTCGCTGTTCTCGTCGGGGGAGCGGCACTCGGCGAGATCGCCGAGATCTTGAGAGAGATGGCAGTCAAGACGATCGAGTGTGGTCCCTACGATCCGCAACTCGCTGCACTCGACGACGCCCAACTCCTCGTAGTCTCCGCGGATGTCGCGATGTCGGATCCGATTCCGGTAGACACCGACATGCTGGTTGGAGTCGCGGTCTGCGGAGACATCTCGGAAACCATGCGCTCACAGATCCGCCAGCAGGGGTATCGCTATCTGCTCCGCCCGCACATACACCACGAGGCGCTTCGAATGCTGCTTCGCTACGCGATCTACGCCGAACGCGATCGGCGCGGGCGAGTCCGCCATCCCGTGGGATGCGAGGTGAGCTGGCGAGTCGGTTGGAAACGCAAACGCGGTCGCCTGCTCGATATCTCTCGGGGTGGGTGCTGCCTATTGGTCGAGAATCCACCAAAGGTCGGTGCGCGGATTGCGATCAAGATCCCCGCCGAAACCGTCGGCGGGCAAGCGCTCAAGCTTCGCGGGAAGGTACTCCGTACCACACCCAATGCGACGCCTAGCGGAAACGAGCGCACTGCTCTCGGAATCATCCTCGATGACATCACACCGGCGGTGCGCGCGGTTCTCGCCGAACTCTGCGAGAGATGGAGTGAAAGTCCGCCGATGCTACCCCTTGGCGAGCGGTCCCATTCGAAAACTTTTGCAGCCGAACAAAACGACGAAAGAACTCCCCAGTCGAAACCGCGAACCGAGACTTTCCAAACACCCGCAGAGAATTCCCCCAAAATCCGAACAGAAGATTCGGCTACCGGCTCATTTCAAGATTCCTCTTCGGGCAGCACCGATCGATCGACGCGACGTGGTGTATTTCAACAGGAAATCGTCCAGGTCGACGAGGAAGCGCGCGTCGTTCAGGCACTTCTCGGCCGCGACCTGTCGATCGAAGGAATCCGCGTGGTACGACAACTAGGACTCGACCCCGGCAACAAACTCAGGCTCGCCCTGTTCGACACTTCGCAGCGGGAGCCGCTGATCCTGAGTGCGGAGGTTGCCAGGGATGACGGTGGAAGTGGACTGTTCCTGCGCTTCGTCGATCTGTCACCGGAAGTGACCGCCCGAATCGAAGACATCCTCTCCCGACTACCCGCAATCGAATCGATCGACCCGCATTGCGAGGCGGCGGTTGTCCCGGCGAGCGTCGTTTCGAACGAGGCCTGAGACAGACCGCTTTGCCACAGGAAGACCGCGTCTGCCCCAGCTTTCGAAGACCAGATGCCCCGATGTGCCGCACCCGATCCGGATCTGCCACCCAATACGCGGCTGAGTGGCGGCACATGCCACGGCGGAGTGGCGGCACATGCCTTGCAAAGGCTGGGTCGGAAGGGGATCGGGATCGATCCCGCAACACAGTGGGACCCAACAGAGAACAGAGTCGAGGCGGCAGAGGCGGCTCGGAGTTGCCGCGTTGACTTCTTGCGCAGGAATCACAGCAACCCATGGAAACGGTTGGAACTGAGCTCCGCGACCATCTGAAGCGCGCCTCTGATCAAATTCAAGCGCAGCACAGACGCCTCGAGCCCCTCTTCGAGGACCTGAGCGGCGTGCTCGAGGGCGGATCCAGCCGCGACGCACAGACGGCTGCGTTTCGACTCGATGGCGCCGTCAAGGCCCATTTTCTGCTCGAGGAGGAGGTCGTCTTTCCGGCGATTCGCGGACTCCGCCCGGAGCACCAGGTCGAGCTCGAATTGCTCGCCGGAGACCACGGAAGCCTGAGCCAGGGGCTCCAAACCGTCATCGACCAGATCCTCAAGGGGCAGCTCGATCTCGCCGCCGGATCCCTCGAATCGTGCCGGCTCGCCATGAAGGACCACGAGCATCGCGAAGAGGCCTTTCTGGGCGGTCTTGACTCTGCTGAGTCTGAACGCACTCTCTAGCGAATGTCCGGCTCTCCCGATCTCGAACTGAGGCTCGGCTTCCTCGACCTGGGTCCTGCGGATCTGGAGCGGCTCGCCGTATTGCAACCAATGCTCGAGAAACACGCCGCTGGACTCGTAGACTCCTTCTATCACCACCTGCTTTCGTTTTCTTCGACACGCCGGCTCCTGGTGGACCCGGGGGTTCGAGAGCGGCTCATGAGCGCACAACGCGAGTACCTGCTCAGCCTCGCGGGGACAAAGATCGACGCGAGCTACCTCGAACAGCGTCGGCTCATCGGCGAGGTTCACGAGCGAATTGGACTCGAACCGCGCTGGTACCTCGGAGCCTACGCGCTCTACCTCTCCCTCCTCGTACCGCTGGTGCAAGATGTCCACCCGCACGATCCGATCGAAGCGGGTCGAACCGTCGTCTCACTCCAAAAACGGCTGTTTCTCGACGCACAGATCGCGATGGAAGTCTACATCGACCTCCAACAACAACAGCTCCAGTACTTCACGGGTGAGCTCGCGAAGGAAAGCCGACGCCTCGCGCGGAATTTCGAAGACCAAAGGGTGGAATTGCAGCTCACCGAAAAACGCGCGCGGGTCGCGGAAGAACTCGCGTCGGTTGCCACTCTCGTCGCCGGCCTCGCTCACGAGATTGGCACACCCATGGGTGTGATTCAGGGACACGCCAATCAACTTGAATCCGCTGTTTCCGACGAGGACGCGAAGTGGCGACTGCGAACGATTCAGGAGCAGGTCGGCCGGATCTCGAAGATCATCCAGACGCTTCTCAACATGGCGCGACCGGGAAAATCCCAGCACGTGCTGGTCTCTCTCGAATCCGTCATCGAGACCACCCTCGCGTTCTTGACCGAGAAATTTTCGCGTCGCGGCATCGAGATCCAAACCGAGGTCGATTCTGCACCGAGCGTGCTCGGCGACCCGGAGCGCCTGCAACAACTGTTTCTCAATCTGTTCATGAACGCCGTGGACGCGATGCCCGAAGGCGGGCGGCTGCGGATCCGTTTGAAAACCACAGCCGATGGCGAGATCCAAATCGCGGTTGCAGACGACGGCCAGGGCATCCCAGAACGGGATCTGCCTCGGATCTTCGAGCCGTTCTTCACATCGAAAGAAGCCGGCACCGGCAATGGCCTCGGCCTGATGGTCGCGAAGGGGATCGTCAAAGATCACGGCGGCAGCATGAAGGTAGAAAGCGAGCAGGGGCGCGGAACCGAGTTCCAGATCCTGCTGCCGCGCGGCAATCCACCCGCAGTCCGATAGCTTTTACCCTATCTTTTATCGCGCAAAGTGGGGCACTTTGCTACACCTGTGGGTCAAGACTACCCACTCAGACCCACCAGGCCCCGCCAGAGCGCTTGGCATCTTGGTACGACTCCTGCTTTAGGAGGGCGCCATGAGATCACGATCGCAGCTCCTTATCGTTGACGACGACACTGCCATGCGAGAGATGCTCGCCTCGTTGTTCCGCGACCGCGGTTACGCGGTCGAGGAGGCAGCGTCCGCCGCCGAAGCCCTCGAACGAGCCGACCAACAGTGCTTCGACGTCGCCTTGAGCGACATCCGAATGCCCGGGAAGACCGGCATCGAAATGGTCGGCGAGCTGCGCCAGCGGCTCCCCGAAACGCCGGTCGTTCTCATGACGGCCTTCGGAAGCATCGATTCCGCGGTGGAATCCATGCGCGCCGGGGCGTTCGACTACATCACGAAACCCTTCGAACCGGATGCGGTCGTTCTGACCATCGAACGCGCCCTCGAGCGCCGCGTACTCGAAGAGGAAAACCGCCGCCTGAGACGTGCACTCGATCAGACGAGTTCCTTCGGCGACCTGATCGGTGAGAGCCCGGCGATGCGCGAGATCTTCGCGCTGGTCCGCAAGGTCGCGAACAGCAGTAGCAGCGTCCTGATTACCGGCGAGAGCGGCACGGGCAAGGAAGTCGTCGCCCGCACGATCCACTACAGCGGCAACCGCGCCGACAAGCCCTTCGTTCCGATCAACTGTACGGCGATTCCGGAGGGCTTGCTGGAGAGCGAGCTCTTTGGACATGTACGCGGCGCATTTACCGGGGCGCACACCACGAAGCAGGGGCTCTTCGAGAAGGCAAACGGCGGGACGCTGTTTCTCGACGAGATTGGCGACATGAGCCTGGCCCTGCAGGGGAAATTGCTCCGCGTTCTGCAAGATCGAGAAGTGAGAGCCGTCGGCGGAACCCAGGTCACCAAGGTCAACCTGCGGATCATCACCGCGACGAACAAGGATCTCACTGCAGAGATGGAGGCGGAGAATTTTCGCGAGGATCTCTATTACCGCTTGAACGTGATCCCGATCTTCATCCCGCCCCTTCGCGAGCGTCCTCAAGATGTTCCACCGCTCGCGAAGGCCTTTGTCGCCAAACACTCCGCCAACCACCCGAGGACGATTTCCTCGAGTGGTCTCCAGTATCTGGCGGCGTTTCCCTGGAAGGGCAATGCGCGCGAACTCGAAAATGCAATCGAGCGCACGCTGGCACTTTCGGACTCGGACGAGATCGGCGTAGAGGAACTACGCCTCGATTCCGCGACATGCGAAGGGCGCGATAGCTCCCCCGCCGCGCTGACGCATACGGCCGCCGAGAATCGCCTGACCCTGCGCGAACTGGAAGATCGCTACATCGAGGAAGTCATGCGCATCACGGAGGGCAACAAGGTTCACGCCGCGAAGATTCTCGGTATCGATCGCAAGACCCTCTACCGACGGGCCGAACGCGAGAACGGCAAAGGCGACAGCGCATAGCGACGAACACCAGCGCGACGATTCCGGGGTGGGCGCAGATTCTCAGCTCACCCCGGCGGCTGCCACCCTCGAGACCAGCGCCTCCTCGTTGCTCTCACAAAGCGAGAAGATCGTCGCGTGACCCTCGAGACGGCGCGAAAAATCTTCACCCGCCAGGGATTCGAGCTGATCGCCCATCTCGACCAACTCTTCGAGCAAGCGGTCGTGAGCCTGTACCAGGCGTTCGATTTCCGGCTTCTCGTCCGGATTCGCAAAGCCGATCTCCGGAAACAAGACGTCCTCTTCCACCGCAAAATGGACGGAGATGGCGGCGCGGTACCGATTGAACGCGTCTCGCGCTCGAGTGATCGAGCGGTCCCAGATCGCTTCGCACAGAGTGGCGCGCATGTCTTCGATGTAACGGTGTTCATCGCTCATGATTCGAGCGACGCGCCGCATGCGAAAGCAAATGTCCCGATCGATGGCAGATAAATTCAAGGCTGCTCCAGTCGCGTGGTTCAAACACGCCGAACGAGATCGAGAGAACTCGTAGAAGAGTGATCTGGGCTGAGGCGCTCCCGCGAGCTAGATCACATACGGGGCGTGGGACGAAGCCGACTCTGACGGATTGAAGTCGACCTCAGTTCCACCACGCCCCGCAGTGTTTCAACCCCTGATGATGGCGACTATGGAGAGCAAAACGCATGCCATCCGGGGGGAGCCGTGTCCTTCCCGCGCATAGCGCGCGAGGCCCAGGCGCGTGACACCTTGCCCCATCCGTGCGTTTTGGGGTGAGGCGATAGACCGCAATTCTTCGCCCGGTCGACTCCCAGTGGACCTCGAAATCGGTTTTAGAAGGCCCCCCATCGCGCTTGATTGGAGGCCAGACTACCGCGATGCAGGGGAAGCGGCGCCCTTCCGAGTCCGGCGTCACGGGTCGGAAGGAGAGAGGGGGCGAAGGTTTTCGCAGGGCCCTCCAGCCTTGGATTTTCGGAAGGGCTTGATCAGCGTCGAGCCCGGCGCCAGCAGATTCGACACGAAGCCCCGGACCGCCTGCATCGGCATGCTCGTGTACTGCGGGCTGAAAACGGGATCGGCCAGCGGGCCGCTGACTTTCACCGCAGCCGAGAGGCTCACGAGACCCGGTTCATGCACCTTGGGAACCAGCACGATGTCGAAGGCGTCGCCTCCGATGTCGACGCTTCCCGATCCTGCAACGGAGATCTTTTCCGACTCGACGAACAATTCGCGGGCATTCGCGACGCCTTCTTCGATTTCGAAATCGGCGACGATGCAGCCGAATCGCGGCACCCTCCCGGTCAGGATCGAAGGGACCGCCAGAACTGCGAAATTCTTCGCAAACTCGCCGGAGTAACTACCTGCAAGCGCTCCATCGCGACTGACCATACGCACCGCTCCCGTCAGGTTCGAACGGATCTCGACCACGGTGTTTCCACGGCTGCGGACGTCGACCGACGCGTCCAATACGCCAGCCTCCTCGACGGTCTGCCTCACCTGGGCCAAAAGGGGTGTGAGATCGACCGCGTTCACGTCGACCTTCAGTGCCAGCTCGGGCAGGGATCCACTCGCATCGATGTACGCCTGCGTTCGAATCGTGCCCGCCTCGTAACCGACTGTGAATTCGGGAATTTCCAAGCGGCCGTCCCGGAGTTGGATCGACATGCGGACCCCATCGAGTTCGAATCCCGCCGCACCGCTGACACGCTCCGCTTCCAGCACCAGGTCGGCGTCGACGACTTCCAACCATTCGAAGGGCAACGGATCGTGGCTGGACCACCAACCCGCCGAATCCGCAGATTCGACGCCTGCGTCACCGTCGTCGGTGCGAGGTGCGATTCCGAGATCGTCGAGCCGGAGGTGCTGGGACCGGAGGTGCGTTTTGATGCTTCGGCGGGATCGATCTGCGAACGACCCCGACCAATCTCCGATCAGAATCGATTGGCCGAACTGCGTCGAGCCGTAGGATTCGATCTTCTCGTCAGATCCTTTCATCGTTCCGCTGAACGAGACGGGACCGACGGTAGGCAGATCGATCTCGAACAGATCACCGATGAGGCTGAGATTTTTCGCTTCGACATCCACGTTCATCTCGATCTCGTCCCGGACGCGCATCCGATCGATGCGCCCAGAGAAATCGAACGTCAAAGTGTCCTTGCGCCCGCCTGCGATCCGCAGCTCTTCCACGCCCAGCGAACCGTCGCGATCACTCAACGTGAAGTTTCCCCCTACGGGGCCCACATCGGGAAGCTCGCGATCGAGATACGGGTTGGCGTATCGAAGGTCTGCACCCGCAAACTCCCCAGTGAGATGAACTCCCGTGAAGTTCGCCAGATCGAGAACGGAACCACCCGTTTCCAGCCAGGTCGAGTCACGGCTCCCAATCTTCAACGCAAAATCTTCCGCACTCAGCGCGCTCGCGCTGCCGCGAACCACAACGCGTGCGACCACCGGGCCCACCCTGGGCAGTTCCATCTCAGGCACCAGCGACTCGCCGATTTCCCCAAGGTCGTGAGCGCTCAGCGAGATCTGGAGTTCGACATCGTCACTTCGCGACAAATCGCCGAATTTCCCGCTGATATCTCCCGAAACTTCGCCGTCTTGAGCTGCGATGTGGATCTTCCCGTCGATGCCGAGGCTCCCATCATCGTCCGTGAGCCTGCCCTCGAGTCGGATCGAGTCGACCGCGGGTAGTGACCACTCCACCGCCGGCTTGAAGAATTCCAGACCGCCCGCGTCGAGGCGCACGAGCAGGTCGACGCCGCTGAACGCCACAGGCTCGGCCAGGGTTCCCTCCAATTCGACGACCATCTGGCGCATCTCGGCCCGGAGCGAAACCGGGTAGGGAGCGGGTGGGTTGAAGAGATGCGCGATCGGCCCGATCTGCCCTTTGACCTCGAAGTCATCGCCTTCGAATTCGCCGATCAACTCGACGGCGACCGGCTCGTCGAACGCCTCTGCTTCGAGCGATATCTCCTCGAGTTCGGCCATTCGGATCGGCTCGGTTGCTCTGTCGCGATAGAAGATCCAGAGATCTTCGACACCGATACGGCGGATCCGAAAATCGATCCCAGCTCCGGCCGATGTGTCCGCGTCTGGCAGGTCCGCCGAAACCTCGCCGCCATCGGCGACGCC
>JAHEEJ010000268.1 GCA_024640705.1 Deltaproteobacteria bacterium | reverse complement strand
TGCAATCCGGCCGCGGCGAGGATGCTGCGTTTCCCGAGCAAACAGGCGCTGCTCGAGCGCTACTCGGGTGGCCAGAAAGAAGGCACGCTGCGCGCCCACCCCGGCGAGTTCTCGCCACCCACCCAGCCCGATGGCCGCGACTCCTTCGAAAAGGCGGAGGAGATGATGCAGATCGCCATCGAACAGGGGAGTCACTGCTTCGAGTGGGATCACCTTCGCGCGGACGGCGAGACCTTCCCCGTCGAGGTGATGCTCACCGCCGTCGACCGCGGCCCCAAGCACGTCATCCACGTGGTTTGGCGCGAGATCGCCGAGCGAAAGAAACTCGAGCAGAAGCTGCGTCAATCCCAGCGACTCGAGTCGGTCGGCCGGCTGGCCGGTGGCATCGCTCACGACTTCAACAACCTGCTGCTGGTGATCCTCAGCCACGCCGAAACGCTCCGCGAGGGGCTCGCGGCGGCGGGCCAACGCGAGCAGGCCGAGGCGGCGGCCGAGATCTGCAAGGCGGGCGAACGAGCCGCGTCACTGACCCGCCAGCTGCTCACCTTCAGCCGGGGACAGCCCGTCAAGCGGAGGCCGACGGATCTCGTGGGGGTGATGCAGGGTCTGCGCACACTGCTCGAACGCCTGATCGGTGAGCACATCCTCTTCGAGACCCAGCTTCCACCCGGACCCGTCACCGTCGTGGCGGACACCTCCCAGATCGAGCAGTTGGTGATCAACCTCGCCACCAACGGGCGCGACGCCATGCCCGAAGGCGGCCGCCTCGAAGTCGCGCTGCTGGAAGAGCGGCACGAACAGTCGAATTCGCTGCCGCGACTGCCCGCAGGCGACTACGCGGTCATCCGCGTGAGTGACACCGGGCAAGGAATGCAACCGGAGCAGATCGATCGCGCATTCGACCCCTTCTATACCACGAAGGCACCTGGCGCGGGCTCGGGACTCGGCCTGGCCACCGTTCACTCGATCGCCGAGCAGAGTGGCGGTGGCGCCTACATCGAGAGCGCCGTTGGCCGCGGCACCTCGGTCTCGGTGCTGATCCCCTCGAGTGACGCTCGCCCCGTGCCCGAAACACAGAACGCCAAGCCATCCGCGACGCTCGACGGAGACGAGGCGATCCTGCTGGTCGAGGACGAGCGCGGAATCCGCAAGCTGATTCGAAACTTGTTACAGCAGCGGGGCTACCGCGTGATCGACGCGAGCGACGGCGAGGACGCACTCGTGGCCGCTCGAGACTACGCGTCATCCATCGACCTCGTCATCACCGACGTGGTCATGCCGCGGATCTCCGGACCGGAACTGATCAAGCGGCTGCGGGAAGAGCACCCCGAATTCAAGGTCATCTTCATGTCGGGCTACGCGCAAGAAGGCGCGCTCGACTTGACGTCGGTGTGCGCAGACGCGGAAATCCTCGAGAAGCCCTTCTCCCACCGGGTTCTGCTATCGCTCGTGCGCAAGCTCCTCGACGCTGTGTAAAAGTCAAAAAACCGCGAGCCGCTGAAGCGTCCAGAAGGCTGCGAGGCTGCCAATCACATAGGGCGGTACGGCGCGAGCCCATGCCGGCCGTGCCAGGTCGATGCTTCGCATGCCCTTCCGTACGAGTGCCAAGGCGATGAACACACAGGCGATGAAGAAGAGCTGACCGATCTCGACGCCGACGTTGAAGAACAGCAGTGCCATCGGAATCGATGCTCGAGGCAGACCGATCTGCGCCAATGCGCCAGCGAAGCCGAGGCCGTGCAGCAGGCCGAAGATGAACGCGACAATCCACGGATACTGCTCCGTGAGCCCCGTCTTTCCCCGCCGGCTGTGCAAGATCTCGGAAGCGACGAACATGATACTGAGCGCGATGCTCGCCTCGACGGGCGGCCCAGGCATGTTGACGAAACCCAGTGTCGCGCCGGCGAGCGTGAGGCTGTGCGCAAGCGTGAATGCGGTGACGGTCACGATCAGACGCCGCCGGTCTTTGACCAGGATCAGCAGCGCGAGAACGAACACCAGGTGATCGATACCGCTCAGAATGTGCTGGACGCCGAGCACCAGGTAGGTTCGAACCACCTCCAGGCCGCTCGGAACGCTTGGAACCACAAAGGATGCATCCCCTGGGGTCAGACGGCGGGACTCGCTACTGCCGTCGGCGAAGTCGAAGCGGACGAGCACGTCCGTGCTCGTCCGCTCGAGCCCTTCGATCCGGATCGCGCCCCCCTCGAGGCCGCCCGCACAACGCGTCGTCCAGCGCGCAACATAGGCGGTTCCGTCCCAGATCGACTGCGACGGTGTGCGCGCGTCACAGCTTTCGGGCAGCGTGGCGGAGATCTTCATCGGCTGCGATTGGATCGACGGGGTCTTCCAGGTGGCCGCGTAGCGTTCCCCGTCGAGCCGGCGAAGCTCCAGGTACCCGGGTTGCAGCGCATGAGCGTACGAGGAAGTGGCCCAACCGAGCGCAGCGAACCCAAAGGCCAGCAGCGCGAGCAGTCGCCGGTGCGTGGGCCGGCTCATCGCGCCCGCGCGGTTCGCGCAGCGCCGCGGCGTATTTCGATCACGAAGCGCGCGCGCCGCTCGGCGTAGTCCCGGTCGTGGATCTCGTTGGCCTTCGCCATCTTCCAATCCCTCAGCACCTCTTCGCGCACCTCCGCGAGCTGGGGTGTGCGGCTGGGCAGACTGTCCAGGATGCGCACGAGGTGCACGCCATAGGTGGATGCGACCGGCCCGACCCACTCTCCGGCCGGGAGTTCCACGAGCTGCTCGAAGAAACCCTTCCCGAACACACCGAAAACCACGCTCGCTGTTGAAAGGCCGAGCTGAGCCGGCAGAAGCGTGCGTTCACCCAGCGCGCGAGGGTCGGTCGCGGGATTCGATTGGAGCGCGTTCAACGCGTCTGCGATGGCATCCGGGCTCACGTGCTCACCCAGATAGATCTGCTCGAACGCCACACGCGGCTCGAGCTGATAGAACTCCTGATTGGCAGCGAGATAGGACTCGAGTTCGCCTGCAACCGGCTCCACGGCGTTGGCGGTGCTGTCCATCAGGAATTCCATCTTCAGGCGCATTCTCCGTCTCACGACGGTGTCGCCTCGATCGAGGCCGAGTGCAATCGCCTCGCGGTAGTAGACCTCCTCACGGATGTCTTCCTCGATCAGCGCTTCGAGCTCAGTCTCGCTCGGCTCGCGCCTCCAGACCGCTTCGAACTCTGCTGCAATCTGATCGATGCGCTCGGGCGTGATGACGATGACATCAGCGGGCGGCTCGCTCGGTCCGTTCAAGGCCGCAAAGGCGGCGAACATGAGGCCGCCGATCGCGGCGAAATGAACGAGCGGCTCGCGCAGGAGCCGAACCACTAGCGACTTCATCGGGCCCTGCTCAAGATGACGCGGGCGTGTACCAGATCGGGGATGTGTAACCCCGCTCTTGAATCGAGGTCGGCGCACCCTCGGGCACGTCTACGCCAAAACGGAACGCGTCGTAGGTGGTCCAGCGCGGGGTCGGAATCTCGAGCACCCGCATGTAGTAGAAGGCTTTCAACTTCGGGTCGAAATCGGGATCGGTCCAGACCGTCCCCAACTCGGACGCGCCAATCGTGTTGGTCCAGTTGGCGTTGGCGACGTCGACGGTGTTGCCGACCGCCGGCAGTTTGCCGTTGGCTCCCGGCACGCGGTCGCCCGACCAGGCGACGTCGTAGACCTTTTCCTGCGTCGCGCCCTTGGCGTCGAGCCAACCCTTCACGATCTGGATGCGGTCGAGGTTGGCTCCGCTCGAATCGCGCAGCGCGTAGGCCATGAAGCTCGGCGCCTTCGCATCCGCGGGCATGACCCGCAGGTCGCCGCCCATCGGCACGCCCTTTTCGTAGCCGACGATGACCGGAATCCGCGACTCCATGTCCTGCTCCGTGTACTCCCAGCCGCCAAAGAACCGCAAGACCATGCGCGGGCCCGTCGTGCCGTAGACCTCCTTGCGCTGCATCGCATCGAATATCGACTCGCGGGTATTCTCCGTCGCCCAAACGGCCGCGAGCCCCGACGCGACCATCTGCCAGTCCATGATCTGGCCGTGGTCGGTTTTCACGAACAACTTCGTCAGCCGTTCCGGCGAGGGCTCGGTACCGGCGTGCTTGCCGAAGAAATTCTCCTCTTCCGCGGTGGCGAGCGAGGTGTGGCTGTCGGTGGAACCGATCATGCCGAACTTATAGGGATTGGTGCCGAGTCGCTTCTCGAGCACCAGGCCGCGCTTCAGCGCCTCACGCGCGTATTCGCCCGCGAGCATGTCGTCGGTTTTTGCCGCGCTGAGGTCGAGGTTGCCGAAGTCCCAGGTCTCGAAATCGGCGAACTCATCGTCGGGCGAAAGGAAGGGGTGTGCCTCGCCGTCACCTTTGATCTGCGTGACTTCGTAGAGCGGCTCCCATCTGCTGCGCTGGTTGACGTAATCCTTGTTCAGCTTTTTGCCATCGTACTGCGCGACCAGCGGAAACATGATCCCGTTCGAAAGGTTGCCATTGTGCGCGATCGCCAGCACTTCGCCTTCGGTCTTCTTCTCGTAGTTTTCGAGATACTTCCAGAGGTCGCGCGGGTTGGGGCTGCCCTGGGGCGCCGTCATCGTGAAGGGAACGACCTGCCTCGCCCGGACGGCACCGTCGCGCATGATGACGACCCGGTGCATGTTGGCGCCCTGGACCAGCGAGGTCCACTCGAAGCCGATCAGAGCCGTGAAACGCCCCGGATCGTTGAACGCCTCGGCATCGGCGACGACTTTCTCCCAGAGGTTCTTGTAGAGCTTCGCACCCGGCGAATAGAGCGCGACCAGATCCGGATCGATCGTGCTCTGTGAAAAATTCATGATCAGATCGATCGCCGCCTCGACCCCCGCGTCGCCGCCTTTCCGCAGTCCCTGGCTCCAGCGCCTGCCCTGTTCGAACGCCATGATCTCCGGCCGAGCGGCGGCGAGGTCACCCGCCATGCCCATACCGTCGGAGTGATCGGCGATCACCAACCAGTCCAACGGGCGCGATAGCCTGACCGGCAGTCCGGTGGAAGACACCACTTCCTCGCCGCGCGCAAA
>JAHEEJ010000027.1 GCA_024640705.1 Deltaproteobacteria bacterium | reverse complement strand
ACGAGGTAACGCCGGTCGAACTCGTGGCCGCGATGGCGTTTCCCCATCCGAAGCGGCCCCACGGCAAGCTCGACGAAGATGCGCTCGCGGCGGCGCTGGCCGTCGAATCTGGCATCCCCTACCTGAAGATCGACCCGCTGCGCATCGACAACAATCTCGTCACCAAGACGCTCTCGCGCCCGTTCGCGCGACACCACGTGGTGATCCCGGTTGCGCGCGACGGAGACACCCTCTGCCTGACCCTCACCGATCCCTTCGACACCACGCTTCGCCAGAGTCTCGAGGACCTGATCCAGGCGCCGCTCACCTACGTCGTCACGGCCAAGAGCGACGTGCTCCAGGTGATCGATCGCGTCTACGGCTTCCGCGCGAAGGTCTCGAAGGCGGAAAGCGAACTCGGCGGTGGCAACACCAGCGCGCTCGTTCAACTCGTCGAAGTCCGCAGCAACGACGAACTCGCCAGCGCGCAAAACGACGAACACGTCATTGCGGCCGTCGACTACCTGCTCAACTACGCGTTCGAACAGCGCGCATCCGACATCCACCTCGAGCCGCGCCGCGACGATGCGGTGATCCGCTTTCGGATCGACGGCATCCTGCACGACATCGAGACGGTTCCGCTCTCGGTGCACGGAGCGATTACCTCGCGCATCAAGGTGCTCGCGGGCATGAACATCGCCGATCGGCGTCGCCCGCAGGACGGTCGCATCAAGACCCAGCGCGCGCAGCGTGAGGTCGAACTGCGCGTGTCGAGCATGGCGACGGCCTTCGGCGAGAAGGTCGTGATCCGCGTATTCGATCCGAGCGTCCTGCTCGCCGACCTCCACGACCTCGGTTTCAGCGTCGACGAGCGCGAGCGCTACGAGCGCTGGATCACCTGCCCCAACGGCTTGATCCTCGTGACGGGCCCGACGGGCTCCGGCAAGACGACCACACTCTACTCGACGCTGCGGTATCTCTCGGGGCCGGAGATCAACATCACGAGTGTCGAAGATCCGATCGAGATGATCGATCCGCGCTTCTGCCAGGTTCAGGTCAATCCGCAGGTCGACGTGACCTTCGCGTCGGCGCTGCGCGCGATCTTGCGGCAAGACCCCGACATCATCATGGTCGGCGAGATCCGCGACAAGGAAACCGCGAACATGGCCGTCCAGGCGGCGCTCACCGGTCACCTCGTCTTCTCGACGGTGCACACCCGCAACGCCGCGGGCGCGGTCACGCGGCTGATCGAACTCGGCGTCGAGCGCTTCCTGCTCTCGAGCGTGCTGCGCGGGATCTTTGCCCAACGCCTGATTCGGCGCATCTGCGAAAATTGCGCGGTCGAGAGTTACCTGAACCCGGACCAGATCGCCGCGCTGGGCATCAAGGTCCCGGTCGAGCGGCGCGACAGCTTGCGCGTTCGCTCGGGTGAAGGTTGTGCGTCCTGCCGCTACACGGGCCTCTATGGACGCACCGGTGTATTCGAGATGCTCGACGTCGGGCGCCGCATCCGCACGCTCATCAACGAGGGCAAAGACGCCAACGAGATCCACCACGCGGGGCGCATCGAGGGGATGGAACCCCTGCGCGACGCCGCCGTGCGAAAACTCGCGGAAGGCGTCACGACGTTCGAAGAGATCGTTCGCGTCACGGCGGATTCCGAATGAGCACGGCTTGCGCGGAAGAACTCCAACTGCTGATCCGCTCGGGCTGGAGCCTGATCGCGCTCGAGAGCAGCGAGGAAGATCGCGCGCTCGGGTTGCTGCGCCGCATCGCACAGGCGACGGAACGCCGCTGCATCACCTGGACGCTCGCATCCGGACTCGACGCGCGGGAAATCGATTCTCCGCTCGAGGAGCGCAAGGCCAAGTTCACTGACGGTTCCGGCTCGGGGTCCTTGAATGAAGGCGTCATCGGCATTTCTGCCTACGAGGATCCCGCGGTCTTCGTGGTGCTCGACGCTCACCGGCTGCTCGACGACCCGATGGCGATCCGCCGGCTTCGCGATCGGCTCCCGCAGATTGCCGCGCGCCGCCAGGTCATCGTGCTGCTCGGGCCCGTGCTGCATCTGCCCGTCGAGTTGCTGCGCGAAGCCGCGACCGTGGAACTCCCGCTGCCGAACGAAGCCGAACTGCTGTCGCTATTCGAACGCCTCCACGAAAAACGCGCAGACGCCGGATCCAATTCGCAACTGCTGAGTTCGGCAGCCCGCAGTGCGCTCGGACTCACCGGATCGGAGGCCGTGCGCGTATTTCGCAAGAGCTGCGCGAAATCGCGCGGCCTCAACGACGATGCGGTGGAAGAGATCGTGCGCGAAAAACGCCGCGCGCTCGGACGCACGCCCGCGCTGAGCTTTCACCAATTCGACGGGGGGCTTGGCGACGTAGGCGGCCTTGGCGAACTCAAACTCTGGTTGCAGGATCGCCGCCGGGCGTTCGGAAGCGAGGCGCGATCGTTCGGCCTGCCGACTCCGCGAGGCCTGCTGCTGCTGGGCGTCCAGGGTTGCGGCAAGTCCCTGTGCGCGAAGGCCGTCGCGCGCGAGTGGCACTTCCCGCTGCTGCGGCTCGATCTCGCAGCGACGTTCTCGAGCGGCACACAGAGCCCCGAGCAGGCGATCCGCGAGGCCGTCCTGGTCGCAGAATCACTCGCGCCTGCGGTGCTCTGGATCGATGAGATCGAGAAGGGCTTCGCGGCATCCGAGTCGGACCCGAGCGCCAGCCGGGTATTCGGCGCATTCCTCACCTGGCTCTCTGAAAAGGACTCGCCGGTCTTCGTGGTCGCCACCGCAAACGACGTTACCGCGCTGCCACCCGAGCTGCTGCGACGCGGGCGCTTCGACGACCTCTTCTTCGTCGACCTTCCGACCGAGAACGAACGCGTCGAAATCCTCGCGATCCACCTCCGGCGCCGCGGTCGCGATCCGCTCCAATTCAAGTTGGCGGATCTGGCCGCCCAGGCCGCGCGGTTGAGCGGCGCCGAACTCGAGCAGGTGGTGACCGCCGCACTCTACGGCGCATTCGCGGAATCGCGGGAAATCTCCGAAACCGATCTCGAGAACGCCATCCACGACACCGTTCCGCTCTACGACACCTACGAAGAGCGCATCAAGGAACTCCGCGACTGGGCGAAGGGGCGGGCCCGCCCGGCTTCGATCGACGCCAAGATGGTCGAACTCTTCGCGGAGCGCTGAGGACTCGCGGCGCTCACGCCAACGCACCCGAAAACCAGGGGACTTCCAGGGCCGGGATTCACTAAGATCCCCGCATGGTAGACTCGAGCATCCGGATCGAACGAGCCCACAATCTCTGGACGAGCTTCGCACGCAAGCACGCGCCGGTGGCGCAAGCGACCGAGATCGACCCCAATCCCCAACAGGATCTTTCCGAGATCGGCGGTCTCGCGGCCGCCAAGGAAGAGATCCAGACCTACGCGTGCGCGGCCACGGATCCCGCCGTCTACGGACGCTGGGGCACCTATCCGCCCTCCGGCCTGCTGCTGATCGGGCGCAGGGGGGTTGGCAAGCGACTGCTCGCCAGATCGTTGGCCACGCTGACCCAATCGGCCTTCATCGTCGTCACGGTTCCGCGGCTGGTCCTCGAGATCATCCACGAAGGTGGAAAGGTTGGAGAGCTCGTCACGGCGTGGTCGCAGACACTCTCCGAAATTCCGACCTCGACGATCCTCTTCAACGAACTCGAATTTTCGCAAGCGCAAGAGATCGGATCCCGCCGGCCGGATCTACCGGTGGGGCCCGTGATGGACTTCCTGCTCGACATCATCGACCGCACCGTCGCCGCAGACGCTCACCTCATCGTCGGCTCCACCAACCATCCCGACACCCTGCGCCAGGCATTCGTCCAGCCCGGGCGCTTCGAGCGCGTGGTCGAAGTCACGCCGGCCTATCCCGGAGACATCGTCGCGGCACTCGAAATTCACGCCCGCGCATCCGAGAAACGAGCGGGACACGAGTTGTTCAACAGCGTCGACTGGAAGTCCGTCGTCGATCGCTACCGCGATCCCGCGACCGGTGACTGGATCCGCATCATGCACGCCGTCTTGCGCCGCAAGGCGCGCTGCGAAGCGTCCGGTGAAATCGCCGGCAGCGTCACCACCCAGGACATGTTCGACGAGGTCGACCGATCGCGGCAGGCCCACAATCAGATCGCGGTGCCACACTCCGGGAACTACCTTTAGATCGTGAGCATCTGGCTCGTCACCGGCGGCGCGGGTTTCATCGGCTCGAACTTCGTCCGCGCCGCGCTCGCTTCGACGACGGCCCGCATCGTCGTGCTCGACAAACTCACCTACGCGGGAAGGCTCCAGAACCTCGCGTCCATTGCAGAAGATCCGCGCTACTCGTTCGTCAGGGCCGACATCGCGAACCGCGCCGAGGTCGCTGCGGTGTTTCGCGAGTACCAACCGACCGCAATCGTCAATCTCGCCGCAGAGAGCCACGTCGACCGCTCGATCGATGGACCGTCGGCTTTCGTCACGACCAACATCGTCGGCACTTTCGAACTCCTGGAAGCGTCGCGAGAGCTGCTCTCCCAAAGCAACGAAGCCGCACGCCGCGCGTTTCGCTTCCTCCACGTCTCGACCGACGAAGTCTACGGCTCACTCGGTCCCACGGGAGCCTTCGAGGAGACGACACCCTACCAACCGAACTCCGTGTATTCGGCCAGCAAGGCTTCGGCCGACCACCTGGTGCGCGCCTACCATCAGACGTTCGGGATTCCTTCCCTGATCACGAATTGTTCGAACAACTTCGGTCCGTATCAACTTCCCGAGAAGCTGATCCCACTGATGATCCTCAATGCGATCGAGGGAAAGCCGCTGCCGATCTACGGGGATGGTGGAAACATCCGCGACTGGCTCTATGTCGGAGATCACTGCGAGGGAATCCTGCAGGTCCTCGAGCGCGGACGGCCGGGCGAGAAGTACAACATCGGCGGAGGCAACGAGCGAACCAATCTCGAAATCGTCGATGCACTCTGCGAAGAACTCGAAGCCGCTCTTCCGGCTGCCACCAATCCGGCACTCAAAAGCGCGGGGGTCGCCCGCTACGCGGACCTCAAACAATTCGTCAGCGACCGCCCGGGGCACGACCGGCGCTACGCGATCAACGCGGAAAAGATCCAGCGCGAACTCGGTTGGCGGGCGAAGACCGGCTTCGAAGCGGGCATCCGCGAGACGGTCCGCTGGTATCTCGACAACCGCGACTGGTGCAAAGCCGTGGAAGCCGACGGCAGCCAGCGCAAACGCCGCGGTGCCCCCTAACCCTCCGCGATTACCGCGACCCTCCGATCAGTTTGGCAGCTCGAGTCGAGTGGCTCGCCGGATCTCTCATGCAAGATCGGGAGGGATTGGTTGAATGCTCCATGCGTTGCGCCCTGCTGGGGACCGGGACGCAAGAGCGATTCGCTCGAACCCCATGTCGCTCACAGCGCTTGCGTCCCGGTCCCCTGCGATTCGTCTTCTCCGCAGAAAGAAAACCACCGCTCCCGCCCTCTCGAGGATCGGTCCGCTAAAAAAAGTCGCGGCACCCGTACAGGGAAAAGACCCCAGAAGGGGTCCCGTTTCTGGGACTTCCCGGATTTGGGATTTCGGTACCCCTCTTCAGGCCGGAAAACGCTGCCTATCGCCTGCGTGTGGGCGTTTCCCCTTTGCGGCCACGCTGGCAGCCCGCTTGTTGCCGTCGCCCTGACCCGCATCGCGCTGGTAGCGCGCGCGCAAGCTGCCGCCCGGCTTCCGCCCCGCTTCCGACACCGGTCCCGAAGCCGGGATTGCGCGGACAACGCGCTCGATCTGCAACCTCGGTTGGAAACGCTTGATTTACTTGTCCATTCGAATCCGGAGACGGGTTGGCACGAGACTTGAGTAGGGAGGAGACGCGATTACACGGGGGCAAAATCGCGATGGAAGACAAACGCACCGTCCTGTTCGTAGATGATGAACCCAACATCCTCAAATCCGTTCAGCGACTGTTGCGCCAAGAAGAGATGAACGTCCTCTGCGCATCGACGGGCGAAGAAGCCCTCGAAATTCTCGGCCAGACGCCCGCCCAGGTCGTCGTCACCGATCAGCGCATGCCGGAAATGTCCGGCGTTGATCTTCTATCGGCGGTTCGCGAGCGCCATCCCGAGATCATTCGGATGATGCTGACGGGTTTCACCGAGATCAAGGTCGCGGTCGAGGCGATCAACCGCGGCGAAATCTACCGCTTGATCACCAAACCGTGGAACGACGACGAACTCAGGGCCACGATCCGCCAGGCTTTCGAGCAGGCCGACCTCAAGGACGAGATCAAGCGGCTCAACCGGGTCACCCGCGAGCAGAACTTCCGGCTGCAGGACATGAACCGCAACCTGGAAGAGAAGGTTCGCGAGCGCACCAAACAGTTGGCCAACAAGCACCACGAACTCCGCACCGCGTACGTCCAGACCGTCGGCGCACTCGCCGAGGCCGTCGACGCCAAGGATGCCTACACCCGGGGCCACTCCGAGCGTGTCGGCGTCTACGCGTCGAAGATCGCCCGGGAAATGGGCTTCACCAAAGAGTTCATCGAGCGCGTCTACATCGCGGGCCTGCTGCACGACGTGGGCAAGATCGGAATCCGAGATGCGGTCATCACGAAGCCGGACAAATTGACGCGAGACGAATACAACGAGATCCAGGAGCATCCGGCGATCGGCGCCAAGATCCTCGAGCCGGTCGACTTCCTCGCAGACATCGCGCCCTGCGTTCGCCATCACCACGAGTGGTATGACGGAAGCAAACGCGGCTATCCCGACCAGCTGCGCGGCGATTCGATCCCGCTGCCGTCTCGAATCATCCTGGTCGCAGATACCGTCGAGGCCATGACGAGCGATCGACCCTACCGCAAGGCGATGTCCATCGACCTCGTGGTCGCGGAACTCGACAAATACGCGGGCAGTCAGTTCGACCCGGCGTGTGTAGAAGCTTTTCTCCGCCTGCTCGATCGCGAAGGAGAGTGTTTCATCAGAAGTGAAGTGAAGTTTGACATCTACGAATTCATCGAGGGGTAACCGGTGAGCCCAATCCCCCCGGACGCAATTGGCGTCTTCGGGTTCGATCCAGAGGCCGTGCTCTTGAAGGAGCCCGGCATCCTGCTCGATCCCCACTTCCTGAGCGCACTGCACGCAGAACTCCGAACCGAACTCGGGGATGGCGATGCGAATCTCACGCTGCTGCAGATGGGCTTTCTCCACGGCCTGCAGGACGCGTTGCGGGCCGTGCAGACTGCTTTTGGTTCCGAATCACCCGAATCCCGCAATCCGGTGGGGCCCTCGCTGGCATTTCGACTCTGCGCCGAGGCCAACACCCCAGAGCCCGGTGCGATCTCGCTAAACGGCCTCTGGCCCGAGCGCATCGAGGCCTCGGCCTACCTCGCGGCACTGGGTGAGCCGGCGCATCCCACCTGCTTCCTCAGCGCCGGATACACCTCCGGGTGGCTCTCGGGAACACTCGACGCCGACATCCTCGCGCTCGAATCGAGCTGTTGTACGTGTGGAGGCGACAGCTGCAGCTTCCTGGCACAAGAGGCTTCGGTCTGGCGCGAGTCGAGCGACCCCGCGGCACGCAAGATCCTCGAGTCCCTGCCCTTCGCGGTTTTCCGCTCCTTCGTACAGGCCAATCTGGACCCCGCGCGCGATTCCGCATCGGATCAGATCGAGCCCGGTAGCTCGGTCGTCCACATCTGGGGACCCGTGATGGTGATTCCGTTTCAGGGCGGCGACGCGGTCCTGAACGCGGTCGAACTCATCGGCCGAGACCCGGCAGCCCGCGGCGTCTCCGTGGTGGTTCTCGACCTGTCTGGAACCATCATCGACGAGGCGTACGGCGCGCTCGCGCTCGAACAGGTCCTGGAGCTGATCGAGGCCTGGGGGGCGGACGCGATCTTCGCGGCGGTATCGCCTCTCTCGGAGGCGACCATCGCGGATCTCGAGCGGCAGCCACTGATGATCCACAAAGACCTCGCAGAGGCGATCGCGGCGGCTTTTCAACTCGCCAACGCCCAGCGCCACCCCGCTTGACGACACGCTTCAAGTCCGACCCCGGCAAGTCCGAAAACGAAGCGAATGGGGGCAATACCCGATACAGGCCGGCTCGAAGAGATCTCGCTCCCGCGCCTCCTGGTCGACCTCTACCGCGCGCAGTTCGACGGCCGGGTGGAGCTCGGGCGGCAGCGCGTAGAGCACACGTTTCTGTTCGCTGCGGGAGTCGCGGTCGGCTGCGATTCGCCTTCGCACAAGAATGGGCTCTGCGATCAGCTCCTGGCAGCCGGCACGATCCGCCAGGCAGACCGTGATCGCGCGGTTTCACTGATCGAAAGCAAAGGCTGCAAAGAAGCCGCTGCGCTGCTCGAACTCGGCCTGCTCGATCCGCGCGGGCTGATGATCGCGCTGCGCGACCAGATTCGAATCCGGCTGCTCGAGTGCATGGGCTGGCCCAAGGGCGCGTTCACCCGCGATGCGGGCGCAGCCCCCAAAGAAGCCGCCAATCCGTTCCGCATCGACGTCTACGCGGTGGTACAAGCGGGGATCGAAGCGCAGTGGCGCGCCGATCAGGTGCTTCTCGATCTCGAGCCGAAGATTGCGCGGTTTGCATCGAAGAGCGATCGATTCCTATCCATCCTGGAGCGGCTCGAACCGGATGATGCGTTCGCGGCCTTCGTGGAGGCGCTCGATGGCGAGCACTCGTTCTGGGAAGCGCTGAAGCTCGCGACGACTCCGCGTTCACTGGCCGCAGCGTGGGTGCTCGACGCCGCGGGAGCCCTGGAGTACAGCATCGAATCGGGCGCGGCGGGCGCGGAAATACCCACCGACATCGAGATCTTGTTCACCGACGATGCGACCGCCAAGGCGAAAAAGTCCGCGGAAGGCAAAGACGCTGGCGGTCGCAGCTCGAAGCCACTCGAATCCGAAACCGCAGCTGCGCTGCGAGCCGAAATCACATCGCGATTCGAAAATCTCGGAGATCTCGACTACTACCAGCTCCTCGGCCTCAGCGATGTGGCAAAGGAAAAGGACGTCAAGGCTTCCTACCTCCGGGCCGCGAAGCGCTATCACCCCGACGCGCTCGCGAAAGCCGGCCTCGACGGCGAGACGCGACAACAGGCCAACAACGTGTTCGCGAGAATCAGCAAGGCCTATTCGGTCCTTTCGAATCGAAAGCGGCGCGCCGAATACGACGAAGCGCGGAACTCCACCGAAGGGTCGATCGATGCGGAGCGGCTCGCCAGCGCAGAATCCATGTATCGAAAAGGTGAAATCCTGCTGCGATCGGGAAACTTTGCGGGAGCGATCGAGTTCCTGCGCCCGGCGGTCGAACTCTGGCCGGACGAATCCGATTACCGTTCTGCGCTGGGCTGGGCGCTCTATCGCAAGCTGCCCTCAGAACCGGTACTCGCGCGCGAACAACTCAAGCGCGCTGTCGAGCTTGCCCCCAAGAGTGCGACCGCCATCCATCGACTCAGCGTCGTGGTCCGCTCGGTGGGAGAAGAAGAGACCGCCGATTCCCTGCTCGCGCGCGCGCGCGCGATCGATCCCAAGATCGGCTGAACGAAACCACGGCCACCGGGTTCCTGCTGGCGGGCCGCGGCCGCGGTAGACTACGCCGCGCGAATGCCCGACTCGAACTCTCCCGTGTGTGAATACACTCCGAGCCGATGAAGTGAGTCCGCTCGAGATCTCCCTGTTGGTCGCGGTCGGCCTCGTGGCCGGCATCGTCAACACCCTTGCGGGTGGAGGCTCGCTGCTGACGGTGCCGCTGCTCGTGATCCTTGGATTGCCCGGCACGATCGCCAACGGAACCAACCGAGTGGGTGTTCTCGTCCAGTGCGTGGTCGCCTGCTGGCGATTCGACGCGGAGGGGATCTCGGAATTCCGCAGCGCCCTCCCGCTGCTTCCAGCCGTCGTCCTCGGCTCGCTCGTCGGAGCCGCGACTGCGACGCAGATTCCAGATCCAATCTTCGAGCAGATCTTCGCCGGAATCATGTTGATCCTGCTGATCCCCATGCTCCGAGGAGGGACGCCGCAGTCCGCTTCCGCTTCCCAGCGCTGGTCGCCCCTGACGAGCAATATCGTCTTGTTCGCGATCGGCTGCTACGGCGGTGCGGTCCAGGCCGGCGTGGGATTGCTGCTGCTGTTCGCGCTGAATCGGGCTGGCTTCGATCTGGTACGCGCCAATTCGATCAAGATCGTCATCGTGACCGCACTCGCGATTGCGGCAGTGCCGGTATTCGTATTCGAACGGCAGGTGGCGTGGTTGCCGGCAGCCTTCGTCTCGATCGGTTTCACCATCGGCGCGGCGGCGGGCGCGCGCATCGCCGTGATCGGAGGCGAGACCGCGATCCGCCGAGCACTGGCGATCGCGGTGCTCGCTCTAGCGGGCCACCTGTTCGGCCTCTACTAGCCCTTCGCGAGCGCCATCTTCCCGCTCCGCTCGACCCGGACGGCATGAATCCCGGGCCAATCGATCTCCATGACCCCAGACCGTGAGTCGCTCTCCGAGCCCGACCATCACCGCACCGTCGCGTCCGGTCCACCAGACCGCGAGGCCTTCGCCGCTGGCCCGCTCGAGCACTTCAGCGTGAGGCATCCCGAAGCGACCGCCGCACGGCGCCGAAGCCACCGCGACCGTCGCGCCAACCGCCGCCAAAAAAAGCTCAGTCGAAGAAGTTCGACTTCCGTGATGGGACAACGCGATGATTTCGGATTCGAGCTCGGCGCCGCTCGATACCAGATCGGACTCGGCGCGCGCTTCGAGATCTCCGGGCAGCAGGATGCGGTGACCGGCCAACTCGATCCGAACCACGAGCGAGCGGTCGTTGCGCGACCTGCGCTCGGCGATCGGCGGGGGCCACAGCGGCTCGATCCTCAGATCGCCCACTGAGAGCGCGGGAGAACCCGCGCCCCGCTCGAAGACCGGAACGCGTTTGGATCGCGCAGCCTCCCACAGCGGGCCAAAGGCGGGATCGGCAGCGGCGCCGTAAGGAGCCCAGATCTCGCCTACTGACACCGCGTCGAGTACCGATGGGGCGCCGCCCCAGTGGTCGAGATCTCCGTGACTGACGATCAAGACGTCCAACCGCTCCACGCCGAGCGCCACGAGCGCGGGCACGACCGCGCGCTTTCCCCAGTCGCGACCGCCGAAGGAACTCCCGGCGTCGACGAGCACCGCCGCATGCAGACCGTCCACCAGGGCGGCTGCGCCTTGTCCCACCTCGAGCGCGACCACGCGCGGTCTGGGTGGCTGTACCGGTCTCGGTGGCGCCAGCGCGACCCACACGCTCACGAGGAATGCCCCCAACACGCGTGCTGCCGTTGCGCGCGCGCGCAAGGTCAGCGCCACACACAGCGCAATCGCGAGCAGGTAGACACCGGCGGGCTGCGTGGATGGAAGCGTTGCGGGCAGCCGATCCGAACACCAAAGTCCGAGTTCGAGCGTCGCGTTCGCGATCCAGACCGCAATCGAAGCCAGGCCAGTGCCGACGCTTTCGAGCCCACAGCCCAGTGCGAGCGCAGCCAGCAGCGACGCGGGAAGCAGCGCGAATGCGGTCCACGGAATGGCGACGAGGTTTGTCAACAATGCGAGCGGGGCTGCGCTCCCGAGCTGCCAGGCCGCAATCGGTGCGGTCACCGCGACCGCACTCGCGGATGCGCGAACGGCATCTTCGAGGACCCTCGCGCGCGGCCCCCATCCGGCGGACTCGCTGCGATCGGAGCGCGGCGCCGCGAACATCAGCGCCGCCGTAGCCGCGAATGAAAGCTGCGCACCGGGTTCGAACAGCGCACCGGGCTCGATGGCGAGGACCGCGATGGCCGCGGCGGCAAGGGGTTCAGCGCGCAGGCTCGAACGACCTCGGACCACGGTCAGTGCGAGCACCAGCAAGAACACCAATGCGCGACGCACGGGAATCGCCCAACCCGAGAAGAGCGCGTAGACGATGGCCGTCGAGACGCCAATTCCCAACGCGATCTGCCGGGTGTCGCAGCGCGCTGCAAGCCACGCGCTCCTGCCGGCGCTGGATCGCACCAGCGCAAATGCGAGCGAAGCGACGAGCCCCAGGTGCAGTCCCGACACGGCGAGCAGGTGCGACAACCCCAAGCGTCGAAATGCGTCGCCCGCCTCGATCGAAAGCCCGCTGCGATCACCGAGTGCGAGCGCGCGCACCAGGCTGCTGCCAGCGCCAAACGCGGCGAGTTTGCCGGAAATCTCGCGGCGAAGTCTGCGAATGCCGCGCATCGGAGACCCGCTGGAGCGATCGGCGAGGGCGACGTGGAGGGCCGGATGGATCAATCGACCGAGCGCTCCGATCCCGCGGCGCTCCAATCGCCGAACGCGGCCTGGAGAGCCCGGATTTTGCGGCTCGTGGAGAGCGCGCAACCGGATCATCGCGCGGATCCGCTCGCCGCGACTCGTGCCTTCCAGCCCGTGGAACCCGTCCGGAGTCGCTTCGCCGACCAGCCGGATGCGGGTGGGAAGCTTCAGCGCTTTCGGCTCGACGGCCCGCACATCCGCGACGTCTACCCGCAACCACTCGGGCCCCGACGCGGTATCGACCACCGTACCTTCGATGACGACCGATTCGGGCGGCAGCTGGGCCACCGCCGCTGAAACACCCAACTGCACCGCAAGTGAAAGAGCGCCCGCGAGAAAAGCCAGCGCTAGCGAGAGCGCGCAGCGCCCGCTCGGCCCGGGAGCAACGACGAGCCCCGCAACCAGCAGCGCGACGCCGGCGACCGCGGCAACTTCCAACCCGAGCCAACCGCGATCCGCAACCCAGATTCCAGCAGCCTGCGCGAGCGCGAGCAAAGGAAGCAGCCGCAACCAACCCACCCGAGGACCGGGCCCCCAACCCTAGCGCCCCCGCCCCCCCTCACAAACCACCGATTCGATTCCAAGAGCAACCCAGCCAACCCCGCGGCCACTTCAAAAAACAACCCGGCCAACTGGGCCTCCGCTGGTAGAAGCCCTCTCATCAGGAAACGGTCTGCGCGGGCGCTTAGTGGAGGTTCCCAGACCCCTCGCGGGACGCGAGTGCGCACATTCGAAGCAGGTAGGCGGACAGCATCTGGAGGCCTTCGTCGAGCTTGCGGAGTTCGCCCGTGCAGCCTTCCATCAGGCGGCGCAGCTCGTTTCCCTGCTGGACACGCGGATCGCTCGGCCCGACGCGATCGCGATGCACGCTGTAGGCGGCCGTCACGCCATCCAGAATCGCCGTGTATTCGACGTCCGTCAGGCCTGGGGCGATCGCAACCAGCCGCTGGGCGACCGGCCGGGAGAACTCGGGATCGATGCCGAGATCCTCGAGATCGGATCGGACCTGCTCGAGATCCAGGTCTCTAGATCCGCCCGCTCGCGCTTCAAACTCAGGTTTTTCTCGCATCGTCTCCTCTCCAGCCTCTGGGGGCTGTTTGAGCAAGAACGGTGCCACGCTCCGTCAAGCGGCAAGAGATCCCGAAGCCAGCTGATTTCCAGTGGCAAAGTCGCGTTTTCGAGGCTGTGTGGGCGCGCGCCGTGGAGCCTTCAGGTGGGGGCATCCGTTTCTTTTTGGGCAGCCTGTTTCCGCTCGCTCGCTTCCGAGGCCGCTCCGTCCTCCCCGACCCTTCGGTCGGGGCCATCGGGGTGCTCGGCGCCGTCGAAGAAGCGGAAGACGGTTGCGGCGTCGCGGGCCGAAATCCCGGGCACCGCCTGCAACTCGGCTTCGCTCGCAGCGCGTACCGCGCGAAGCGACCCGAGCTGCCGCAACAGCGCTTTGCGCTTCGTCGGTCCGATCCCGGGCAGCTCTTCGAGGATCGAGGTCATCCCCAGCTTGGCGCGAAGCTTGCGCTGGAATTCGATCGCGAACCGATGCGACTCGTCTCGCACGTGCTGGAGCAGAAGCAGACCGCGCGCGTTCGGAGCCAGCATCACCGGGTTCGCGCGCGACGGCGTGAAAACGCGCTCGGACTTGAGCCCGCCCGAGCGGCGTACACGCGGGGATGCGCTCTCCAGGTCGCGCTCCTTGGAGAGCGCAATCGCGTCGCATTGCAAACCAGCGTCCTGCAGCGCAGCGACCAGCACCGCGAGCTGCCCGCGCCCGCCATCGACCATCAACAAGTCCGGTAAAGGCTCGGAACCGACCCGCGCGAACCGCCGCTGGAAGACCTCGCGGAGGCAGGCGAGGTCGTCGTCGGGAGCGGCATCGCGAATCCGATAGCGGCGGTAATCCGCCTTGCAGGGTGAACCGTCCTGAAAGACCACGCCGCTCGCGACGGCGATCGAATCGCGAAAGGTCGAAACGTCGTAGCACTCGATTCGCCTGGGCGTCTCCGATAAGTCGAGTCGTTCGCGAAGCTCGTCGAGGGCTGCATCGACGCTCTCGCGCGCTTCGAGTCGACGCGAAAGTCCCACCTCAGCGTTGGCGGTCGCGAAAGCCAACAACTCGCGCAGCGGGCCGCGACGCGGAACCTTGAACGAGACCTTCTTGCCCACCCGATCCCGGAGCAGCGCTTCCAGCCCGCCGTCGTCGGCGATTTCCATCGGGGCGAGCACCTCCGCGGGAATCTGACGCCCCTGCCCGGCCCCGTAATACTGGCCGAGAAACGAACTCATCACTTCGCCGTCGTCGACCCGCACGTTCGAAAACCCGTAGCCCTGCGTGCCGATCACGCGGCCTTCGCGAACGTGGAGCACCTGCACCTCGACCTCACCCCCATCGCGCACGAGTCCGAATACGTCCCGGTCGACGAGCTGGTCGGAAACGACGCTCTGTCGCTCGAGGCTGTTCTTCACGCTCGCGATTTGATCTCGGAGGCGGGCCGCTTCTTCGAAGCGCTCCTGCTCGCCCGCCTCTCGCATCCTCTCGCTCAATTGCGAAGCCAACTCATCGGAGCGGCCGCGCAGGAACAAGGTCGTACCCCGGACGAGTTCCGCGTAGTCGGCCTCGCTGACCAGATCGCAGCAGGGTCCGAGGCAACGCTTCATTTCGTATTCGATACACGGCCGCCCTCTCCGCGCGTAGTCGCGAAAGACGGCATCGCGGCACGAGCGCAGCGGAAAGATCCGGCGCAGCGTGGACATCGCGGACTTGACCGCCTGGCTCGACGTGAAGGGTCCAAAATACTGGGCGCCGTCGTGGCGAAAGCGGCGCACCTGGGTGACGCGTGGCCAGCGCTCCGCCGGATCGAGGCGCAACGCGAGGTACTGCTTGTCGTCGCGCAGGCGCACGTTGAACGGCGGCTTGTGGCGCTTGATGAGTTCGTTTTCGAGCAGGAGTGCGTCTTTCACCGATGGCGTGACCACGACGTCGACATCGCGGATCCGCTCCACGAGCTGCGGAATCTGGTAGCGCCCGTCACCGCCGCTCAAGTAGCTGCGCACCCGCACGCGCAGATTCTGGGCCTTGCCGACGTAGAGAACGCGATCGTTCTCGCCCTTGAACAGGTACACGCCCGGCTGGGTCGGAAGTGTTTCTGCGGTCTCGCGAACGCCCACCGTCAACCCAGCCGCAGGCGCTCCGACTCGAGCTCCTCGATCCGGTCGCGAAGCTCGGCGGCGCGCTCGAACTCGAGCGCGTTCGCCAATTCGCGCATTTCGCGTTTCAGGCCCGCGATGAGTTCGGGGATTTCATGGAGGGGGATGCGCGGCAACGAGTCTGGCGCCTCGACGTGGTCGTGTTCCCAGATGGAATCGCGCATGTTTGCAATCCGCTTCACGATCGTCGTCGGCGTGATTCCATGTTCCGCGTTGAATTGCTGTTGGTGCTCCCGCCTGCGGTTCGTCTCCGCCAGCGTCTCCCGGATCGAATCGGTCTCTTTGTCCGCAAACAGGATCACGCGCCCGTTCACGTTGCGCGATGCGCGCCCAATCGTCTGGATCAGGGAGCGGGTCGAGCGCAGAAACCCCTCCTTGTCGGCGTCGAGAATCGCCACCAGGGAGACTTCGGGAATGTCGAGCCCCTCGCGCAGCAGGTTGATGCCCACCAGCACGTCGAACTGTCCCTCGCGCAATTCGCGGATGATTTCCATCCGCTCGAACGTGCCGATGTCGCTGTGCAGATAGCGGACCCGCAAACCGAGTTCCTCGTAATACTCGGTCAGCTCTTCCGCCATGCGCTTGGTGAGCGTCGTCACGAGTACCCGCCCACCGTCTGCCACACAGCTGCGAATCTCGCCGAGCAGATCGTCGACCTGCCCCGCAGCGGGTCGCACGTCGACCTGCGGATCCGTCAGGCCGGTCGGGCGGATGATCTGCTCGACCACGACGCCCTTCGAATGCTCCAGCTCGTAATCGGCGGGCGTCGCGGACACGTAGATCCGCTGCGGCGCGCGCGCCTCCCACTCTTCCGCGCGCAAGGGGCGGTTGTCGAGCGCCGAAGGCAAGCGAAATCCGAATTCGACGAGGGTTTCCTTGCGCGAGCGGTCTCCGCGGTACATCCCGCCGATTTGCGGGACGGTGATGTGACTCTCGTCGAGCACGACGAGCAGGTCGTCGGGAAAGTAGTCGTACAGCGTACTCGGAGTTTCACCGGCCTCGCGCCCGTCGAGCCAACGCGAGTAGTTCTCGACGCCGTGACAGAAGCCCATTTCGTTGAGCATCTCGATGTCGTACAGCGTCCGTTGCTCGATCCGCTGCGCCTCGAGCAGTTTTTCGGCTTTGCGGAAGTGCTGAATTCGCTCCTGCAGCTCCTGCTGGATGCCCTCGATGGCCGTCCGAACGGTTTCCCGGGTCGCGACGTAATGGCTCGCGGGATAGATCATCGCGCGCCTGGGCCGCGAGACGACCTTGCCGCGCAACGGGTCGATCTCGGCCAGCGCTTCGACCTCGTCGCCAAAGAACTCGACCCGGATCGCGCGGTCCGCTTCGTATTGCGGAAAGATCTCGACGACGTCGCCGCGCACCCGAAACGTGCCGCGGTGAAAATCCACGTCGTTGCGCTCGTAGAGCATGTCCACCAGCCGGCGCAGCAGATCGTCGCGCACCAGCGGCATCCCGCTCTCGATGTAGACGTGCATGTCGCCGTAGGTATCCGGCGCACCGAGCCCGAAGATGCAGGACACGCTCGCCACCACGAGCACGTCGCGACGCGTCAACAGCGAGTGCGTGGCGGAGTGGCGGAGCTTGTCGATCTCGTCGTTGATCGACGAGTCCTTCTCGATGAAGGTGTCGGATGCCGCGATGTAGGCCTCGGGCTGGTAGTAGTCGTAGTAGGAGACGAAGTACTCCACCGCGTTGTCGGGGAAGAGTTCGCTGAACTCCGAATAGAGCTGCGCGGCGAGGGTCTTGTTCGGCGCCATCACGAGCGTCGGGCGGTTGATCTGCTCCACCACGCAGGCGATCGTGAAGGACTTCCCACTGCCGGTGACGCCGAGTAGGGTCTGGTGCGGATCACCGCGCTTCACCCCGTCGACGAGCGCGCGAATCGCCTCGGGCTGATCGCCCTTGGGGGTGAAATCGGTAACCAGCTTGAAATCCCGAGAGGCTGAATCGTCGCTCGCCGCCGCTGTCTTCGCGCCGCCGCCGGCCCCGCGAGCACTTCGCGACGGGCGGGAGTCGGCGCTCATCCGCGCCTCCAGCGCGGACCGTCGGGGGTGTCTTCGATCGAAACACCCTCGTCCGCGAGCAGATCGCGAATCCGATCGGACTCCGCGAAGTCGCGCCTCGCGCGCGCGGCTTCGCGCTCGGCGAGCAGGCCATCGATGCGCGGGTCGCTGTCGCTGGTCTGCGAGCGCGGCGTCGCATTCTGCAAGTCGAGTCCGAGAAACGCATCGAACTCGCTCAACAGCGTCCAACGCTCCGCGGGATTCAAACCCTCGCTTCGCACCGCCTCCCAGGTCACGGCGAGTGCGCGCGGCGCGTTGAGGTCATCTCGCACCGCATCCCAGAAGCGCTCCCGCAGGGGATCGAGCTTGCTCCCGTCGCATTTTCCTTTGGCTTCGCGCAATTCCGCAGCGTGGGCGACGAGTCGATCGTAACCCGTGGCCGCGGATTCGATCGCCTCGTCGGTGAAGGTCTGCTGCTGGCGGTAGTGGGCCTGCAGGCTGAAATAGCGAAATGCGAGCGGAGCGATGCCGCGATCGCTGAGGTCGTCGAGCAGGTAAAGATTCCCAGTCGATTTCGCCATCTTCTCACCGCGAAAATTGAGAAACTCGTTGTGGAGCCAGAACCGCACCCACGGGTGGACGCCGTCCGCGCATTCACTCTGTGCGATCTCGTTGGTGTGATGCACCCCGATGTGATCGACGCCCCCGGTGTGAATGTCGAATTGGTCTCCGAGATATCGGCGGCTCATCGCCGAGCACTCGATGTGCCAACCCGGAAAGCCGCGCCCCCAGGGCGAATCCCACTCCTGCTGCCGCCGCACATCGGGTGCGGCGAATTTCCAGAGTGCGAAGTCCGCGGGATTGCGCTTGCCCGGAACGTCGCCAATGCGCCCTTCCGCGAGCTGGGCGTCGAGGTCGAGGCGTGCAAACTCCGCGTAGCGGGAAAACTTCGAAGTGTCGAAATAGATGCCGTCGTCGATCCGGTAACTGAAACCGTTTCGCTCCAACGCCTCGACCAGCGCGATCTGCTCGGCGATGTGCTCTGTGGCCTTGCAGAGCACCTCGGGCGGCAGGCACCCGACCCGCTCGCGGTCCCGCAGCCACTGATCGGTGTACTGCTGGGCGATTTCCGCTGCCGTCTTGCCGCGCTCGGCGGCCGCGCGCTCCATCTTGTCCTCGCCCGCGTCCGCGTCGTCGGTCAGGTGCCCTACGTCCGTGATGTTGATGACGTGGGTGACGCGATAGCCCTGGGC
>JAHEEJ010000267.1 GCA_024640705.1 Deltaproteobacteria bacterium | reverse complement strand
GAGGCGATGCCGCGATCGATCACGTCGCGGTTGACCGGATCGAGCACGATCACGCTGTCGTCGTCCATGCGCTTGAAGCGCGCGGCGTCGATCCAGTAGCCCGTCCAGCCATTCTTGCGCAGGTCGTGCAGAACCTGCTTCGTATAGTCGCCGCCCTGGCAGGTGACGATGGCGTCATGGCGCGCGAGCGCAGCCAGGTCGTACGCGTCTTTCAGAGGCGGCGCTTCGCAGCCCACGTCCGGCGGCGCATCCCCGATCTGGGACGTCGTGTAGAACTCGGGCGCGAGGCCCTTGAAGTCGCCCTCGGCGCGCATGCGGTCGAGCAGCACGCTCCCCACCATTCCGCGCCAACCGATGAACCCGACGTTTTCGATCCCCATAGTATGGGATTCGGTAGCAAAACCGGGGACCTGTAGCCATGTGGCCGGTTGGGTCAGGCCCGGCGGAACACCCGTCCGGCCTTCGACTGCGGCCGGTCTCTCTCCGCCTCGATTTCGGAACAGGGGGACCGGGTCTGTGTCCCGGGCACCCGGCTGGAGCTGAATCAGCGTTCCGGCGCGGATTCGCCGAGCCACCGAAGGGCTTCGTCGCGGTCCCTGAACACCTGCGCTGCCGAAAAGGCGCTCTCCGCGAACGAGTGAAACATTCGCAGCATCCCGAAGAGCGCCTCGGAGCCGACCACGATCGCCAGCCGACCAAAGCGGAGGGGCGGGAAATCCGCTGTCACGCGTGCCGCTGCGGTTCGAATCTCGTCCGCGCCCGGCACGGTCTTGCAGTCGACCAGGTCGAGCAGCACGTCCAGATCGGGCTCGAAGCTGGCATCGGCCGAAAGCTCGTCGAAATGCTGGAGCACTTGATCGAGCGTGACCTCTCCAAACGCCCGCGTCGTAATCCGATTGATCGCCGTATCGATCCGGTAATGAACCGCCATCGCAATCCGACCTCCGACGATCCGAGATCAACCGCCGAACATGCCGCCGTTGACGTGAATCACGGTTCCGTTGATGTAGCTCGCTCGCGTCGCGAGGTAGGCGACGACGTCGGCGATCTCGTCGGCGCGGCCCATCCGGCCCTGGGGGATGCGAGCGAGGATGCTGTCCCGAATTTCTTCGGGAAGTTCCTGCGTCATGTCGGTGTCGATGAAACCGGGGGCGACCGAGTTGACCAGGATGTCACGGCCGGCGAGTTCCTGTGACAGCGATTTGCTGAACGCGTCCAGGCCCGCCTTGACCATCGTGTAGGGGATCTGGCCCGGGTTGCCGGTATGTCCGACCACGCTGCTGATGTTGATGATCCGCCCCGAGTCCTTGCGCAGCATGAAGCGGCGCAGCACCAGCTTCGTCAGGTACCAGGTGCCGCGCGCCATTCCGGCCACGGCGTCGTAATCGTCGAGCTTCATCGAGAGCATCGGCGCGTTGACGTTGTAGCCGGCGTTGTTGACCAGGACGTCGACCCGGCCAGCCTTCTCTTTGAGTTCTTTGATCAGCGCGTCGATGTCGGCCTCGCTGCTCAGATCAGCGCGCACCGCGAACGAGTCGTTCAACTCGGCGACCAGCTTGAGGGCCGTCTCCTCGCTCGAGCGATAGTGAACACCGACGCGGAAGCCCTCGGCAGCGAGCGCGCGGCAACAAGCCGCTCCGATCCCCGTGCCCCCGCCCGTTACGAGCGCGACCCGCGCGCCATCCGAACCTTCGACTGCTTCGGCCGTCATTCCGATACTCCCGAGATGTGCTCACCGCCGTCGACACGGATGACAGCGCCATTGACCCAGGCGGCTTCATCGAGCGAGAGCAGATAAATTGCATTGGCTACGTCCATTGGTGTCGTCAATCGATGAAACGGGTTTCTCATCCGAGCCTGCGCTTTCATTTGATCGCTGCCGGGGATCGCGGCCAGTGCGGGCGTCTCCGTGATTCCCGGCTGGATGACGTTGCAGCGAATCCCATAGGGCGCGTACTCGATTGCGATCGATCGTGCGAGGGATTCGAGCGCGACCTTGGCAGCGGCGACGGCCGCATAGCCCCGCCACGCGAGCTGGTTCCCCTCACTCGTCAAGCCGAAGATGCGCGCATCGTTGGCAAAGAGCTTCCGCTGAAAGAGATCCTGTACCCAACCGAGCAGGCTCGTCCCCATATTGAAGATGGTTCGCGAAAAATCCTCTTCCTCGAGAAAATCCGTTTGAGAGTAGTCGGGCGGGCTCGCCAACGGATGCGCGGCGGCAGCGCCCGTCGCAAACCATTCATCCATGACACCCTGCACGCGATCGCCCTCCAGTCCGAGCGCGCCGGCGAGCTTCTGCGTCGCATCGCGCGCGGTACAGGTCAGAGGAGGAGCCAACGGTTTGAGATTTCCAAAAGCGATCGAGTGGAGCAGCACGCGCACGCGCCCTTCACCCAGGGCGTCGGCGAGCGCATCGAGCACCGCGCCTCGCTTGGCGGCAGCAAGCGCATCCGTGTTGTGCGTCTGAACGACGACACCCGACCCGCGCAACTTCTCGAACGCCGGCTCGATCCCGGCGAGTTGGGAGCGCCGATCCCGATGGACGATGCAGAGGTTCATTCCGTGGTCGGCGAGCACCTGTGCGGTGGCCAGACCAAAGCCGCTCGAACCTCCTAGGATCACTGCCCATTGTCCGGGCGCAAAATTGGCAGGCATCAACGCTCCTCTGAATCTCGGCCCCGCAGAGTAGCGCGCTGCTTCGTTTCTATGCCTACCTCTGCAATCAGACCCGGAAGGTCCTCTCGCCGGGCAATCTGAACCGGAACATCCGGCGGAAAGGCCTCTTGCAGCCTGCGGAAATAGCCTTTGTCGGTGCGCCCCTCGACGATTGCAATCAAGCCGCGATCTTCCTCGCAGCGGATCAAGCGCCCGGACATCTGCTTCAGATTCAGCAGCATCTTGCCCATCGTATAGCGACCAAAGGCATCTTCGCCGGCTGCGCGAAGCCGGATCTCGCGCCGCTTGCGCAGCTCCGTCGGGACCTCGAAGGGAAGTTTTTCGATCACGACGGCCTGCAGCGCGGGGCCGGGGATGTCGAGTCCCTGCCAGAACGAGCGCGCGCCCAACAGGATCATCCCGCCGCCGGCTCGCGTAAACCGCTCGACCAGGGCGGCGGGATCGTCCGAAGCGCGGCGCGGCATCAAGATCTCGTAGCCCTCCCCGCGAAGCCGCTCGGCCAACAGATCGCTGACCTCGCGCATTCGCCGCAGGCTGGTGAACAATCCGAGCGTGCGTCCACCGAGCAGGCGCGCGAGGTCCGCGAGCACGTCGGCGGTCTCCTCCACGAGATTGCCTTCGCTCTGCAGCGCTGCAACACGCATGTGTCTCGCATACGGAAAGGGGCTCTCGACCGAGGTGCGGGTCACGGGCGGTTCGCCGTGCCTTTCGAGTTCCAGTTCGCCGAGCGCCGCGAAGGGGTCGCCAGCGACGAACAGGCTTGCAGAAACGCAGGCGAGCGTTTCGAGCCGCTCGGCAAAGCGCTGATGAAAAGCATCCGCGGGAGAAACCGCGCGCACCACGAGACGCCAGCGATCGAAGGGCGATTCGAGTCGTTCGAAAGCCGCGACCGCGTCGCCATCACTTGCCGAAAATGCACCCCGCAACGCATCTGCCGCTGTGCGCAATTCGGCCGTGATGCGTTCGATCGCCAACAGATCGTCTTCCTCGATGCCGCGCGATTTCGCCATCCGATCGGCGGCATCGGCGGCCGCAACCAGGCGCTCCGCAGCCATCTGCGCGAGTTCCGCGGCCTGCGGAAAGACGCGTTCCGGATAGGCGGGCAGCTGCACTTCGCCGAATTCGCTCGCCCGATCGGCGAGGCAACGGCCCAGCGCAACGAAATCCTGCTGGATCCCGCGCCGCCAGGCGCGAACGTCACCTTCCATCTCGCGAACGCTCGAACGACCGAGCAGCCCGGCGCCGCGCCGGCCTTCTGACGGGCGGCCAAACAGGTCGTCGATCTCTTCGAGAACTTCGAGCGGCTTCACCTCGAGCGCGTAGACCTCGTCGACGACCCCAGAGAGTTCCTGGGCCTCGTCGATGATCGCATCGCCAAAGGTCGGATAGTCGGGTGGCCAGCGCAGCAGCAGGTCGTGGTTGGCGACGACGAGATGGGCTTTCGCGAGCGCGGCGCGGCGTTTTCCGAACGGGCAATCGCGCTCGGTCGCGCACTGTTCGCGGGAGCACTGCTCGGCGCGCGCCGCCACCGCTCGACGCGCCAGATCTCGAAGCGGCTGAAACCGGTAGTGAAGGCCGCCGGGCAAAGATCCCACTTCACCGTGTCGGCGTATCCCCGCGCAGGCGGCCAACGCCGCGTAGGCGAGCCGGTCCGCGGGAAACATCTGCGGCTCGCGCCCTTCGGCGAGCACCACCGCGGCGCGGCGCGAGCAGATGTAGTTCGCGCGGCCCTTGATCGACATCGCCTTGAGGTCCGGATAGCCGAACATCGCCGCGGCCGCGGGGATGTCCTTGCTGAGCAACTGGTCCTGCAGCAGCTTCGTCTTCGTCGAGACGACGATCGGGTCGCGAACGCCACCCGCGGCGCGCTCCATCGCAAAGGGAATCGCAGCCGCCAGATACGCGAGCGATTTCCCGACTCCGGTTCCACCCTCGAGCAACAACCGGCCACCCGCATCGAGGTTGCGCACGAAGTGGCGCGCGAGTTCGAGCTGCTGCTCGCGCACCCGATAGTTCGGAAAAAAGCGCCGACCGCGCTCGACATCGGACAGGGCCGCGACAATCGCAGCTTCGTCGAAGGGGACAGACTTCTCGGAGGTCGACAGAATCTCTGCGAATTGGCTGCGGGAATCTTCTGCGGCGAGCGGTGCATCCCCGCAAAACAGCGGCAGCCACGGCGATTCGGGCGCGTAACTCTCGAGTGCGCTCCTCGCGACCGCGTAGCGGCGCTCTCCCGCCGCAACACCCACGGCCGCAGCCGACATCACGCACGCCGTATCGAGCGCATCGCTCAATGCTCGATGGCGCTCCTCGCGCTTCAGCATCGCGCGCGCAAACGTCTCGAGCCGCAAATCGGGGGAGTCCGGATGCGAGATCGCGAGAAAATCCTGGGTGTCGAGATAGCG
>JAHEEJ010000266.1 GCA_024640705.1 Deltaproteobacteria bacterium | reverse complement strand
ATCGGATCGTATTTGGAGACGGCAATCCCGAAGCGGCATTGATGTTCATCGGTGAGGGGCCGGGGGAAGAGGAGGATCGACGCGGATTGCCCTTCGTGGGCCGAGCCGGTGAGTTGCTGACACAAATGATCGAACGCGGCCTCGAAATTTCGCGCAGCGAGGTCTACATCTGCAACATCGTGAAGTGCAGACCCCCCAAGAATCGCACGCCCCAGCCCAACGAGGTCGCCACCTGCAAGCCGTTTCTGGACGGTCAGATCGATGCCGTCCAACCTCGCACGATCGTTGCGCTGGGCCGTCCGGCCACGAGCCTGCTACTGGGACGGGATATCGCCATCTCGAAGGTTCGCGGAACCTGGCACGAGTACCGAGGCATCCCGCTGATGCCGACCTTCCACCCCGCATTCCTGCTGCGCCAGTACACGGTCGAGAACCGCAGCGCCGTCTGGGAAGACCTGAAGGCTGCGCTCGCTCGCAGCCGCCAATAGCGGGGCGCGCAGCGGTTCGAATCAGTCTCGCTTCGGGGCGTGCGGTACTGCCGCAGATTGGGCTTCGCGAAATTTGACGAGTTTTTCGCGCACCGCCTCATCGGAGCGCGCGATGATCGCCGCGGCAAACAACGCTGCGTTCTTGGCGCCGGCCTTTCCGATCGCAAACGTCGCAACGGGAATGCCGCCGGGCATCTGCACCGTGGCCAGCAACGCGTCGAGCCCTTGAAGCGCGGAGCCCTCCAACGGAACGCCGAGCACGGGCAAGACGGTGTGGGCTGCGGTCACTCCGGCGAGATGTGCCGCGCAGCCGGCTCCCGCGATGATCGCCTCGATGCCACCCTCCTCCGCTTCGCGAACGAAAGTCGTCAACCGCTCCGGGGTGCGATGAGCCGAGATGATGCGAACGTCGGAAGTGATCCCGAGAGCCTCGAGCGCCTCTTCGGCGGATCGCATCACACTCCAATCGCTCTGGCTACCCATGATGATCGCTACTCTTGCATCCGCCATCGATCCAACCTCCCCTATTCGCTCGCGGCTAGGTTTCTCGTTCTCCGTGCCGGCAGTGTGCGGAATAGGATAGCCTCCGCGCTAGAGGATGAAATCGCGATGACCTCCAGACCGGCCATTGGCCCCGACACGCAACTCTGCGGCATCGCGCTGCACCCGGCCGGACACACCCGCTCGCCGGCGATGCACAATGCGGCATTTGCGGCGCTGGGCATCGACGCCGTCTACCTGGCCTTCGATGTACCGCCGGAAGATCTCGCCGCCGCGATTGCCGGGGTGCGTGCGCTCGACATCCAGCAGCTCGCGATCTCGATCCCGCACAAGCAAAGCGTCATCGCATTGCTCGACGACGTCGACGAGACCGCGCGTCGAATCGGTGCGGTGAATACCGTCACCCGGCGGGGCGCCAAGCTCGTGGGGTCGAATACCGACTGGCTGGGCGCGGTTCGCGCGATCGAGAGCGTCACGGCGCTGGCCGATGCGCGCGCAGTGGTACTCGGAGCCGGGGGTGCCGCGCGCGCGGTGGTCTACGGCCTGCGCGCACGGGGCGCAAACGTGACCGTGCTCAACCGCAGTCCGGATCGCGCCCGACAGCTCTGCGCCGATCTCGAAGTGGAGTCCTCCGGTCCGATCGCCGAGCTCGAAAACACCCCCCACGACATTCTGGTGAACACCACCTCCGTCGGACTCGCGGGGGACGAATCGCCCGTCGATCCGAGCTGGATCTGCCCGGCTGCCGTGGTGATGGACGCCGTCTACCAACCCCCCGAAACCCGGCTGCTACGGGATGCGGCTTCGCGTGGAGCACGCACGATCCCGGGCAAATGGATGCTCGTCCATCAGGCCGCAGAGCAACTGCGCGAATGGACCGGGCTGGACGCACCCGTCGAGGTCATGGCCGAGGCGTTCGACCGGGCGGGATGAACTCCGCGCTGGAACGGAAAGGCCGGGCGAGCCGAACATCTACGCCCGGGCACACGGTGGGTCGCCCCACTCGAATCGAGCGATCGCGCCGATCCAGAAAGAGAAGGGCCGGCCTTTTCAGACCGGCCCAGTTACGGATCGCGTAGATCGGATGGCCCCGAGGGCGAATCGATCTACGCCGAATAGCCCCACTTGGCTTTGTTCGCTTCGATATCCTGCGGGCTCGGCTTGGGCTTTTCCTCGACCTCGGGAACCGCGAAGGAATCCTTGTCGTCGAGGATCTTGGCGTTGAGCTGCGTGTCTTCGGCAAAGACCGACGGCACCTGCTCGTCTTCGAAGATGGCTTCCCACGGGCACTCGGGTTCGCACACGCCGCAGTTGATGCACTCTTCGGGATCGATATAGAGCTGATTGGGGAATGTGCTGTTGTCGTCTCCGTTGTAGGCGTAAATGCAATCTACCGGACAAACCTCGACACAACCCTGATCGATGCAGTCGCGGCAGAGCCGCGTGATTACCCAGGTCATCTTCTCACCCCTCGTGATTCTCGAGTTTGAGAGCAGCCGCGCTAGAACCGCCGCTACTTGAGTTTGGTTTCCTTGTACACGACGTGCTTGCGTACGACAGGATCGTACTTCTTGAGTTCGACCTTGCCAGGCGTATTCGTCTTGTTCTTCATCGTCGTATAGAAATGCCCGGTACCAGCCGACGACTCGAGCTTGATCTTCTCGCGCTTACCCTTCTTGGCCATGACCGCCTAGCTCCTCGCAGGTTCCGGTACGGCTTCGCCGCTCTTGGCGAAGACGCGGATGCGCCGACCGCCCTCTTGACGAATGCGCGTCCGGCTGGGCTTGTTGTTGGACGGGTCGACGAGCATCACATTCGAGGGATTGATGTAACCCTCTTGCTCGATGATACCGCCGGCTCGGGCATCTCGGCGCCCGGGCTTGAGGTGCCTCTTTTGCAGCCGCACCTTCTCCACCCGAACCATCCCATTGGATCGGACGGCGATGATGCGACCCTGCTTGCCGCGATCTGCTCCTGCAACGACCTGAACGAGATCGCCTTTTCGTATCCGTTGTGACACGTCGATAGCCTCCTGCGAGGCGGTATGAGTGCGTCAAACGGGCGCTCCAGTCAACCCCTTCCTGAGGAAAAACGGTCGGGTGGAGCGGTTCAGGTCCGATTCGGGGCCCCGCCGAGACAAGCCGCTGGCGATGGGCCGGCCGGTCCGCGACTGGGTGCGATTTCAGCGGCCGCACGGCCCCCGCGGGGCCAAGAACTTACCCGAATTTGACACTCCCACGCTTCCAATGAGCCGAAGTCTGTGGGACACTCCCGCCCGGCTGGGGAACCCCCTCGCCTTTCAGGAGTCGGCTGAATACCACCCGCGGTCTCCCGGTCGAGAGCCGCATCCATGCGTCGGGCGGAACTAGAACCGCGCGAAGATACGATCACCGGGTACTTCGGGATTCTACCCGCCCAGGCTGTTGGGTTGGTCTTGGCCAGTGGATGCGACGAAGCGACGCCCGAAAGTAGGAGCCTGAGCCGTTGAATCTCGGATTGACCTCGGGGGGGAATCGAGCCAGAAACCTCCTGCTCACCGTTGCCGCGTTGCTGATTTCAACCGAATTCGCCTGGGCCGATTCGGAGCTGATGCTCCCCTACCCGACCAGCTTCGGGAAGATCCAGGCGGCGACGTTCGACGCGGGCCGCCAGCGCGTCGGCGATGCGAACCTCGAAATCGAAAAACTCGAAGACGGAACGGTGCGCATCTTTGCCGAAAGTGGCGTCGACGGTGGTGCGCACACGATCGCAACCGCAACGCTTACCCCGATCGTCGATACGAACCTGCTGCGCCCGGTCTACCAGCAGTCCAGTTCCTTCGATGCGGACAATCGACCGCTGGGCACGATGCGCATCGACCACACGACTGGCCAAGCGACCTGCAGCCACCCCGATTCGAGCGGCGAAGGCATGCGCACGCAACGGTTGCCTCTACCCACCCATGATCGCGTCGCCAACGTACCGCTCAACCTGCTCTTCGAGCCGCTCGTCAAGGGCGATGTTTCGAAGGTCGATTTCCAGATCGTGCTCTGCAGATACGACGCCAAGTTGATCGACTTTCAGGCAAAAGTCGTGCGCAGAGACGCGACCACTGACGGTGGCGACCATCTCGTCGAGGTTCGTTACGGCCCCGACTTCGGCTCCGTCTTCTCCCTGCTGGCCAAAGCCGTGGTACCGCGACTCTCGTTCTGGTTCGACCCGGCCTCATCCAGCCCGTGGATCGCGCATCGGATGCCGCTCTACACAGACGGCCCCGAGGTCTTCGTCGTCCGACAGGGAATCGAAACGAACACCCTGATCGACTGAATCACGCCGCCTCGCGCTCATTGGCGCGCGGGTGTCGTGGGCTAGCTTCCCGAAAACAGCATCGGGAGCCGCCATGCCTCACTGCGACGTCGTCATCGTTGGAGCCGGAGCCATCGGCTCTTCGATCGCCTATCACCTCGGCAAGCGCGGGATGCGCTCCACCGTGGTCGAGCGCGAGTCGATTGGAACGCGCGCCTCGGGCAAGGCCTGGGCCGTGATCTCATACCCGCCGACGCTGATCGCCGACGAAGTCATGCACCAACCGCTCGACGACGCTGCCATCATCGACCTCTCTGAGATGCCTGCAGACGACACCGTCGGGAACTGGCTCTACCTCTTCACATCTTCGTACGAAAGAATGCCGGATCTGGCCCTCGAGATCTCCGAGCGGGGCGGGATCGACATCGAGTACGGCGAGTCGCACAACACCCTGCTCTTGACCGAAGCCCAGGTCGAGCAGGAGGGACGTGAAAACCTGCTGGCCATTTACCTGCAAGCTGGCGGAATCGAGACCGGCTGGCTCGACGCCGCGCAGTTGAGGGAGATCTTCCCGACACTCGCGTCGAAGTGGGTCGCGGGCATCACCAACCCGGAGGGCCAGGTCGAGTCGTACAAGTACACCCTCGGCCTCGCGCAGGCAGCCGAACGACTGGGCGCCCGCGTGAAGCAAGGGGAGGCCGTGGGATTCGAAACGCGGAACGACCGGATCACCGGCTTGAAACTCGCGACGGGGGAACTGCTGGAGGCCGACCACTTCGCAATCGCCGCCGGCCCCTGGTCGCGCTCCGTGG
>JAHEEJ010000026.1 GCA_024640705.1 Deltaproteobacteria bacterium | reverse complement strand
CGTTCACCCAGGTCGAGAGAGCATCCGACGGATCCCAGTTCATCGTGAAGTCGACCAGGATCTGCCGATCGTTGTTACCCGTGTTGCTCCGGCCGGTGCCATCGATCGTGAGGCCGCAGCCACCCGGTGCGCCAATCGGATTGAAGCCGAGGCCAAGGGCCTGACCATCCGAAGTCGCGCAGTTGCCACCGTAGAGGCCGTTGAAGGCCACCGCCAACTCGTCCGAGACTTCGTAGCCCACGCGCCACAGGAAGGCCTTCTCCTCGTCCGTGTCGTAGTTCTGGGCATTGGGAATCAGCGCATAGGGATTGGTGTCGAGCGTCGCGTAACCGGAGTTATTCGAGACACCGAGCATCCAGTCCAGGCCCATGTCGTACTTCGCCGAGACCTTCACACCCGTGAAGTTGCGCGGCTGCATCGTAAAGAGCAGGCCACGCGTAATGTTGAAGTTGCGCGTGTCCCGTACAGACTCCGTGCCCGTATGAGACTCGAAGCGACCGGCGGTGATCTTGATGCCGGCATCCGTGATCGGCGCGAGATACGACACGTTCGCGTTGAAGAGGTAATCGAAGAGCGTGTTGCCCTCGATGCCCAGTGCGAGTCGGTCGGCCGACTGGCCGTACACGATGTCGATCTCGAAGCCGCCGCGGCTCTCAGGTGTGGCCTCGTTGCTCATCGAGAACCAGACCTGATCGACCTGGAAGCTGTTGCTGTTCGGGTGGTACGGGTTGGCACCGACCATGCCGCCGTTGGCGCCCATCCCGCGGCCCGAGTCCGGGTCGTTGAGGTTGTAGAAGTAGCTCCCGGAGACGTGGCCGCCGAAGGTCGTCTCGGTCAGGAAGTTCGACAGAGCGAGCATCGGGCCGGACTTGTTCGACGTTCCAAGCTTGCTGAGCATCTTCTGCTGCTGGTCGACTTTTGCGTTGGACGCGGCGAGCGCGTCGTTAGTCGCCTTCAGCTGTTGCTCCAGATCGGACATTCGGGACATCACTTCCTGGAGGTCGTCCCCACCCCCGACATCGTCCGCACTCGCGAACGACGGCGCGACCAAAAATGCGGCCGCGACGGCGATAATTGATTTCAGGCTGGATCGCATCGCGATTCCCCTCCTACCTAGTTGTAATTATCCAGATGAGGTTCCGGCGCCCGTTAAGACGCTAGCCGACACCCTATCTGGGAGTCGAGCGCGGAATACCGCTCCTACACATTTACAAAGCAATGAGGGGGAATACCCACGAAGAAACATGGTGTGCTCCACCATTCGCTGCATCACCCCACCATCCCACCATCCATACGAAGTGCCCAAACACGTTCGGGCCTCACCAACCCGGACTTTAACGCCTTGTATGCACCCCGCAGCTGCGATTTACCTCAAAAAACAGCCGTTTGCAAACCCTAGTTTCAGTTTTTCCATTACGCAATACCAAAGTTCGCGCGGCTCTAAACCCGTGTTTCGAACCCCGGAAGCGATCTCTTCCGCTCCGATCACGGCCAAAGACCTTCCGCATCCAGAAAAGACAGTGTGCGCGGACACATATTTGCGACATACGACGCGCTCGGGCCCGCGCGCGCGGCGGCGAGCCGGTTGAGGTCGTTTGCGGTGTCCACATCGAACGAAGCGGGCTGCACTTCTGCGCGTAAACCCAGCGCAGCCGCGTTGGCGAGAGTGTCTTCGAGTACGGTTCGGGTGCTCATCGGATGATCGAACAGCCCCGGTGTGGGCTTCCGCACACCCAGCAGGTTGTAACCACTACCGAGATCGGGACTGATGGCGAGATCGAACTCGTCCAGCGACACCAGCACGGCTTCGATCCGCTCCCGATCGAGAGTTGGGCTGTCACTGCCGCGCAGCAGGATTCGATTCGCACCGCTCGCCGCGGCCTCTCGAATCGCCCACTCCATCCTCTCGCCGAGATGGGCCCCGCGCTGGGGGACGATGCGAAACCCCGACGGAGCACGGCGCGCCAGGGCCGCCGCGGCGCGCGGCGGATCGACGACCAGAACCGGGGCGAGCCCGATTTCGACCGCGATCCGGCCGGAAGCGATCAGCACGTCTTGCAGCATCTCGCCGTAGAGATCGGACGCTTGTTGCGGGGATAACGGAGGCACCATTCGGGTCTTGACCCGACCGGGTTCGGGTTCCTTCGCGAAGACCAACAAGACGCCGCGCAGTCTCTCGATCACGCTGCGGTGGCTCCGGGACCCGCAAACGGCAGCGCCGCGACGCGCGCGGGTCGGTCCGCTGCGCGCAGCTCGGTCCCGGTAACGGAGTGAGCGGCGCGCACGAAGCCGAGCGCGATCGAACCCGCGAGCGCGGACCGACAACTGCTCGTCACCTCGCCCACTCGTTTGCCGTCCAGCGTAATTTCCGAGCCGCGCTGCGGGATCGGACCCTCGCCCAGCGCGAGGCCCACGAGCAGATGGCTCACCCGGCCCGCCGCCTCCATCCGAGCGACCACCTCCTGGCCGACATAACAGCCCTTCGATCGGGCCACGGCGCGCCCGAGCCGAGCCTCCGCGGGCAGGACCGTCTCGTCGATTTCTGCACCGAAGCGCGGAATGCCGGCTTCGATTCGCATGATTTCGAGGGTTTTTTCACCCGCCAATAGCGACGCCGACTGGGACCCTGCCGCTTCGATCTCTCCCGCTACGGCCTCGCCGCTACCGGCGGGCACCAGCAGCTGAAAACCGATCTCTCCCGACCAGCCGTAACGAGCGGCGACGACTTCGGTTTCGCCGATCCTGACGAGCTTGCAGCAGTCGGCCGCGAGATCCAACGCCGTGCCTGCTGCGCGTTCGAGCAGCTGCCCCGCGAGCGGCCCTTCCACAGCGAGCCGATCGACACTCGAACTGATGTCGCGCAGCTGGACATCGTCTGCGATCAGGTGGCGCTCGAAGTGCTCCAACAAGCGGGTCACTGCAGCCGCCGCGGTTTCGAGCCAGAAGATCTCGCCGCGAACCAGGACGTGCAAATCGGCGACGATTCTGCCCTTGGCGGTGAGCGTCGTCGCATAACAGCCCGAACGCTCGCCACCGGCCTCCAGACGGGTGATGTCATTGGAAAGCATGCCGTCGAGCCAGCGCACGCGATCGCCGCCGCCAACTTCGATCAGTCCGCGCTCCGACAGCGAGAAGATTCCCGCGCCCTTCCGGACGGCAGCAGCTCGCTCAGCGGCGCGATCGGCTTCGCTCAACGCGATTCTCCGGATTCGCCCGCGCCCGCCGCCGATCCGGCCGAAAGTCCCCCCGCGTAGCGCTCCGCGCGCTCCCGTTGAGCGGCCTTCCATGAGTCGAAAGCGAGCGCTGCGACGTCGTAGTCGTGCTCTTTGTCGATGTCGAGCGCGCAGCCGCCGATTTCTGTCACCGTAAAGCGGAAGTCGGCGCGCAGCAGCGAGCTGACGGCCTCTGCGACGCGATCGAGCGGAATCCACGCGCGCAACCAATCCGCCAGCCGCCGCCAACCCCGCCGATTGGCGAAGCCCGCGAGGTGGATGAGGATGTAGTAGCGGAGGATCCGCAGGCCCCCTTCCTCCGTCCTGACCAATCGCACCGCGAGACCGAAGATGTTGCCGAATTGCTTTTGATAGCGGTGCTCGTACATCTCCTCGACGTAGGAGCGGTTGACGATCCGAGCGGGTTTCACCAGGTGCAGGTTGCTGACCCGAAAGCGCCCTTCGCGCAGGTTGAAGTAGGCCATTCGGATGCCGGGCTCGCCCGGAGCGGTCGGGTAGAAGGCCTCCATCGACTCCTCGGTCACGAGCCCACACGCGTAATCGCAGTCGAGTTCAACGGACCGCTGGATGAATTGTGAAATCTCCTGGGGGGTCGCAAACGGCATGTCGGCCGAGAGGTAGAGCACCCAATCCGGTTCGTCGGCGGCTTCGGGGTCCCGCCCGCCCGGCCCGGCTCCGGGAAGCATTCTCCGGTAGGTCTGCCAGATGTTCTCGTAGAGATTTCGGAACTGGGGGACGATTCGGAACGGCTTGCGAAACTCCCGCTCGAGCTTCTCGCGCTCGAAGACTTCGCGCAGGCGCTCGGCGTCTCCGACCACCCAGACCTCGGAGACTTCGGGGACATCCTGCAGCGCTGCCACCACATGGGCGACGAGGGGGCGCCCCCCGAGCTCCAGATAGATCTTGCTCTGACCGTAGACGGCCTTCGCAGCCCTCCGGTCTCCGGCGGCGACGATGGCGGGAATCGCCTTCAAAAGCGCCTCCTTGGGTCTCCCGGTGCGCACTCGCGGCGAGCCCGGGAGCGGGGATCGAAGCGAGTCGACCCGCCGCACGCGAGCATAGAACTGCTCGGGCGCACAGCCCAATCTGAAAAGAATGCGAACGCATTCGCAATAGGCGCTCGACGCGGATTTGTCGGGTTGGTGGAGCCGAGCGGGATCGAACCGCCAACCTCCGCGTTGCGAACGCGGCGCTCTCCCAATTGAGCTACGGCCCCACGATCCGGTTGATCATCTCCGGAGGCGCGACACGGTAAGACGCTGCCCGGCGCGCGTCAAATTGTACTGGACGAAATCGCGATTGGAGTGCAGGCTTTTCTCATGACTATCGAAATCCGCACGATTCTCGTCCCGATCGATTTCTCGGACAGCGCCCGCAACATCATCGAGTGGGCGGCCCATCTCGCACGCGAGTCGAAGAGCAAGCTGGTTCTCTTCCACGCCTACCACCTGCCGGTGGAGTTCCAACAGCTCGAGGGCGCCTACCTGCCACCCGATTTCTGGGCAAACGTGAAGTCCGAGGCACAGGCGTCTCTCGCGCGTCACGAAGCTGAACTCCGAGAGAGCGGACACTCGGTAGAGTCGGTGGTTCGAGAAGGCTACGCGGCGACGGCGATTGTCGACGAGGCCAACGAACTCGGCGCCGATCTGATCGTGATCGGCACCCACGGCCTTTCGGGTCTCAAGCACATGTTGCTCGGGAGTGTCGCGGAGCGGGTCGTCCAGAAGGCGCCTTGCCCCGTGCTGACCGTGAAGGCCGGCTGAGACGGCTGCGCGAGGTAGATCGCGGCTACCGGCGGGCAGCGGAAACCCGCCGCCCGCCTGGAATCACCGGAACAACACGCGTCCTGCGCTTGCGCGCTCGCTTCAAACGGTCTCGAAGAAATAGGTCATCCGCACCTGAAGCGCGGTGGCGAGCTTGTGAAGCGTCGACATCGAAGCCGCGCTCTTCCCCAGCTCGATCTGGGAGATCAGGCTGACGGAAAGGCCGGTTCGATTGGCGAGCTGCTTCAGCGTGAGTTGCGCCGCAGAGCGCTTCTCGCGCAGCCGCTTGCCGACCACCTGATTGAGCCGGGTCTCGAGGTCGACGAGCAAGCCCTTTTCGCGAATCGCGCTCTGGATCACCGCGCGCAGTTCATCCAGCTCCAGGGGTTTCTGGAGATAATCGAACGCGTGGTTCTTGAGCGTGCGAACCGCAGCTTCGACCGTCGGAAGGCCCGTCATCGCGATGACACAGATATCGGAATCCGCGTTGCGGATTCGCTCGAGCAACTCGATGCCGCGACCCTCGGGCGGCGAAACGTCCAGGATCACCATCTGATAGCGGCCCTGCTTGACGGCTTCGATCACCTGCTCGGGATCGTTCAGCACCTCCGCCTGATAGCCCTCGGAAGTCAGCACGTCCTTGATCTGTACGTTGCTTCCCTCATCGTGATCCACGACGAGAACATTCAGTTGCTGTTTGGATGCCATCCCTTCCTCCGACATCGGCCGGCTGCTCGCCTCCGCCCCCCCGGCGTAGGTGCATGCTCGGCAGTGTGAAAGCCGGCCTCCGAAATCACTCGAATCGCTAGGGATTTCAGTCGTCCGACGTTCGGGAGGACTGTTCGGTATTTCTACCGAGTTCCATTAGCCCTGAATTGCGAAGAATCGAAAAAATTCAACCTGGCGGCTTGGAGCGGACGCTCAGGGATCGGCGGGAGCGGCCAGCCAGTCGATTCCGAACGCGGCGGCCGGGGCATTCGCGGGGGCGACGCGGACGACATCGAGCCGGGCGTCGGGCTGACCGGGCGACACGACTTCGATCCAGCTCGGCGCCTGGATTCCCTCGAAGACCTTCGTCGGACCAAAGCGATACCGGACTCCGCCGGGCCGATCGATCTGCACGATCTGGTAGGTCTCCAGATCCACCCACACGGATGGCAGCATCCGCTCCTCCCCCGCCTCGCCGCGCGGCAGTCGGCCGCCAAACACGTAGCAATCGCGATCTCCGACGCGGCCGAGAACCACCTCGCCCGATGCGACCCCATAACTCGCGAGTGCGGCCCGGAACGCGGCTCCGGATTCGGCCTGGAGGAAGAAAGTAGGCGGAAGGAACGGGTGAGGAGCCTCCAACGGTTGACCGTCGCGGCTCGCGGTGTAGGCATTTCCCTGCAAGAGATGGCGCTCGACGAAGCCGCGGCGGCTGCGCAGCTCCAGCCGCGCCAACCCGGTCGGATGACTTGCCAGGACGCCCGTCCCAACGGGCTCGCCGTCGCCGATCCGGAGCGTGACCTCCAGCAGCACGGGAGCCGACCGGCCCGAAAGGCGGTTCGTTTCGGCAACGGCGTCCGCAATTTTTTCGGCGTTGGGGATGGCCGCGCTGGCCGAAGCCACCGCGATGCAGAGCGCCACACCAACCTTCAGCGCATTGCGAACCGAGCGACATCGAGCCAAGGCGATCAACCTGCGACTCCGGCGAGTCCGCTGCGACCCGCATAGCCGGCGCGATCCCCGAGTTCTTTTTCGATGTAGAGCAGCCGGTTGTATTTGCACACCCGGTCGGTCCGACAGAGCGAGCCCGTCTTGATCTGACCGCAACCCGAGCCCACCGCGAGATCGGCGATCGAGGTGTCTTCGGTCTCGCCCGAGCGATGGGAAATCACGGCCGCAAATCCCGCTTCGCGCGCTCTTCGGATGGCTTCGAGGGTTTCGCTGAGCGTTCCGATCTGGTTCAGCTTGATCAAGATCGCGTTCGCGGCGCCCTCGCGGATTCCGCGATCGAGGATGGCCGGATTGGTGACGAAGAGATCGTCGCCGACGATCTGGATTCGATTGCCCAGCGCTCCCGTCAACGCCGACCAGCCGCCCCAATCTTGTTCGGCGAGCCCGTCTTCGATCGAGACGATCGGGTATTGGGCCACCCACTCTTCCCAGAACGCGATCAGCTCTTCCGTGCTCTTGGTCGCGCCCTCTCCGGCCAACACGTAGCTGCCGTCTTCGTAGAATTCGCTGGCGGCGGGATCGAGCGCGATCGCCACCTGATTTCCCGGCGCGTAGCCGGCCTTTTCGATCGCGCGGAGCACCAGTTCGATCGCTTCGCGATTACTCGAAAGATCGGGCGCGAAACCCCCTTCGTCGCCGACCGCGGTTGCAAATCCCCGCTCGGCGAGAACGTCGCGTAACGTGTGGAAGATTTCCGTCCCCCAGCGGATCGCCTCCGCGAAGCTCGGCGCACCGACGGGAAAGATCATGAACTCCTGAAAGTCGACGGTGTTGTCCGCGTGGGCTCCTCCGTTGATCACATTCATCATCGGAGCCGGCAGCTGCCGTGCGGCGTCACCGCCGAGAAACCGATAGAGCGGCACGCCCGCTGCGTCCGCGGCGGCGTGGGCAGCGGCGAGCGAAATCCCCAGAATCGCATTCGCGCCGAGACGTGATTTCGTGTCGGTTCCATCGAGCGCAATCATCGCGCGATCCAGCTCGGCCTGCTCATCGAGTCCACCAAGCGGCCGGCCGATCACTTCACGCGCGAGTTCACCGTTCGCGTTTGCGACCGCTTTCAAAACACCCTTGCCGCGAAAACGATTCGGGTCGGCGTCGCGAAGTTCGAGCGCTTCGCGCGAACCCGTCGATGCGCCGGATGGAACGGCCGCGTTGGCACGCCGCCCTTCCGATGTGGTGATCTCGACTGCAACCGTGGGATTTCCGCGGGAATCGAGAATTTCCCGGGCCGACACTGCTGCAATGGTGGGTTGCGCCATCCTTCCTCCTGGACGAGTCGCGGGGCGGACGAAGCTAGCTCATGGTGTCCGAGGCCGCGCTCCGGGGAATCACCAGCGGACTGCCGTCTGGCGCCTGGATCACGTCCGCGCGGATTCCGAAGGCCGCCATCAGATTGACCGGGGTCAATACATCGGCAGGCCTGCCGCAATCGAGCACCCGGCCTTCGGCGAGTAGCGCGAGCCGGTCTGACGCGCGGGCAGACAGCGCGAGATCGTGGGAGATCACCAGCGCGCTGCGCCCATCTCGCGCGAAATCCCGCACGAGGTCGAGCACGGCGACGCGATGGGCGAGATCCAGATGAGCGGTCGGCTCGTCCAGCAGCAGGACCCTGGGTTCCTGGGTCAGCGCCCGCGCGATCAAGACGAGTTGTCGCTCGCCCCCCGAAAGGTCGAGAATCGATCGGTCCGCGAACTCTTCGATGCCCACGCGCGCCATCACGTCCCGCGCCAACGCGACGTCCGCGCGGGATTCGAAACCGAGCACACCCAGATGCGGCGAGCGCCCCATCAGGACGACTTCGATCACCCGAAACGGGAAGGAAACCGGCGTGTCCTGGGGAACCACCGCGAGCTCCTTCGCGAGATCCCGGCGCGAGAATCCATCGATCGGAGCGCCCCGGATCGAAATCCGGCCCGAACTGGGGCGCAGCACCCGCGAAGCCACGCGCAGCAGCGTCGTCTTGCCCGCACCGTTGCGGCCCGCAAGTGCGACCACCGCACCTTCGGGCACCTCGAGGCTGACGCCCTTCAGGATTTCGTGCTCGCCGAACTTCAGCGCAACGTCTTCGAAACACAGTGCGGCGTCCGTCATGAGAACACTCTTTGGTGATAGCGCCTCAGCAGCCAGAGAAAGAGCGGCCCTCCGGCGAGCGCGGTGATCGCTCCGACGGGAAGTTCGCGGCCGTCGAGAATCGTGCGCGCGATGGCATCGCAGACCACGAGAAAGGCTGCGCCTCCGAAGGCCGAAGCGGGAATCAACAAGCGGTGATCGGGGCCGAGAATCAACCGAAGCAAGTGCGGAATGATGAGCCCGACGAAGCCGATCATTCCCGCTACCGATACGGCCGCACCCACCATCAGGGAACTGGCGATCAGCACCACCCGGCGCTGGCGATCGATGTCGACGCCGAGTTGCTCGGCGGATTCACCGCCGAGCGCCGAGAGATTCAGACTCCGCGCAAGCGGAAACGTCGAACCGAGCCCGAGCACCAGGAACATTGCAACCCAGCCTGTCACTTCGGTTCGAATCGACGAAAGGCTGCCGATCAACCACAAGAAGATGCTCGCACCCTCGGTCAAACCGGCCATCGATGCCAGGAACACGATCGCTGCGGACGCGAACGCGTTGAAGACCACACCCGTCAGCAGCAGGCTCGTCGTAGAAACCCGGGCGTTGGCGCCGGCGATCGCATAGAGAACTGCGGTCGTGATCAGGCAGCCCGCAAACGCAGCGGGCGGAACCGCCTCGTATCCCAACCCGATGGCACTTCCGAGGCTGAGGACGAGAATGCCGCCGAGCGCGGCGCCACCGGAAACCCCCAACACATAGGGGTCCGCGAGCGGATTGCGAAGCATCGCCTGGAACAGCACGCCCGATACGGCGAGGCAGGCACCGACGAGTGCGCCGAGCAGCACCCGCGGAAGTCGCACGCGCAAGACGATGTCCGCGGCGGGCCCGGTGGCATCGCGATCCCCGAGCACCGAGAGAATCTCGCCCACACCGAGACCGCTCGGCCCCGCGGTCAATCCCAGGATCAGCGCAACGAGCAGCACCGCGCCGAGTACGGACAGCGACCCCAATGCCCGCATCGGTGTCAGAATTTTCACTGGAGCTTGGCCCCTCCACCGGTGCCCGAAGCGCGATCGGCGCTGCGGATGGCAGCGACCATCGTCAGCAGGGATCGGTCCAGATAGGGGCCGGGCAACGTGACCAACCCCTGTGGAACCGCGACCACCCGACCCTCCGCGACGGCCGGAATCGACACCCAACGCGACCAATGTTCGACCGCGTTGACGGGATCGGCGCTGCTGTCGATGATCACCTGCGGCCCGGCCGCGATCAGCCATTCTAGGGAAACCCGGGGATAAGCCTCCTGATATTCCGCGGCCACGTTGTCGAGACCGGCCGCATCGAGCATCGCGTTCAAATAGCTCTCGCCGCCCACCACGTAGAGTGGGTCGCGTTGGACGATCAGCACGGCGGAACGCCGGGGTTGAAGCGAGGCCTCCCGCGCGACGTCGACCCAGGTGCTGCGAATCGCCGCGACGCGCTCGCGCGCTGCTTGGGACCGACCGATCCGATCGCCGAGTGTTTGCATCGACGTCAGCAGCTGATCGAAGGTGATGCTCGCGAGTTCCATCACCTCGACTCCGAGTTCCCGCAACCGGGCGCGAAAATCGCGCTGCTGCACGCTGGGTACAACGACCACCAGGTCCGGCTCGAGGGCCACCACCGCCTCCAGGCTCGGATTGAAGAGCCCCCCGACGCGGGGAAGCGCGGCAACCGCCGATTCGTGGTCCGCCGAATACTCGTCGACCCCGACCAGTACCTGCTGCGCGTCGAGTGCGATCAGCATCCGCGTGAGAGATGGGTTCATCGAAACGACCCGAAGGCCCTGGGCCACGGGCGCCGATGGCGCCGGCGGATCGCTTCCGGCGGACACTCCCGTCCAGCACGCTGCCATCAGCGCGATCCCCAGCAATCGCCTCGCGGAGCCATTCATCCGGCAATTGATATTTCGCCCGGGGCCCGAGCGCCAGGGTGATCTTCGGCGCGATGGGGGCCGGCGGCTGCACCGCCGACCCCCGAACTTCATTTGAGCTCAGCGGTCGTCTTGCCTTCGGTGCGCACAAACGGCCGCAGGCGCTCTAGAGCGACCTCGCCGATCCCCTTCACCTCTGTCAGCTCATCGACCGACTTGAAACCGCCACGCTGCTTGCGGATCGCGACGACTGCTTTTGCACGAGACTCGCCGATCCCCGGAAGCAATTCGAGTTGCTCGGGCGTTGCGGTGTTGATGTTGACGGTCCCGACCAGTCGCGGCGGGGCGTTCTCGTTCTCGGCGAGACTCGATCCAGCCAAAACCAGGCCGAATGCCGTCAGCAGGGCGAGCGAGAGCACTCGCCCGGTTCGCGTGTTGCAGATCATGGTGATTCTCCCGGGACCAGCGGGATGAGAGTTATGAGGCCGCCGAAACGCGGCCGGTCGATCACTCGCTCAGCGGTCTCGGGTCACCGCAAATTGGGCCGCCGCGGTCAGATCGACCTTGGCGTCGGAGTCCGGAAACGGAGCAATCGCCGCAATGGCGCGCTCGGCGTGCTCCTGGGCGCGCCGCACGGTGTCTTCGACGCCGCGGTAACGCGCGATCAGTTCGAGTACCGGCGCGAGGTCGAGCGATTCGGCAGCCGCCGGTTTTTCGGCGCCGGGATCCGACAATCGAGAAGCGCTCTTGATCAGGACCGCGACTCCCTCGCGCTCGGCTGACGTGCAGCGCTTGAGCGCGAGCAACAGGGGAAGGGTCACCTTGCCCTCGCGGATATCCATGTTGGGGATCTTGCCCAGCTCTTCTTCGCCGGCCTCGTAGTCGAGCGCGTCGTCGCGCAACTGGAACGCGAGGCCGAGTTCTCGACCGAAGTCCGAGAGGCGCCGCCGCTCGGCGCGAGTGACACCACCCAGGATCGCTCCGCACTCGGTGGAGGTCGACAAGAGCATCGCGCTCTTGCGCTCGATGACCTTGAAATAATGGGACTCGGTGACCGTTGGATCGTAACTTCTTTCGAGTTGGAGAATTTCTCCCTCGGCCAGACTGCGAATTGCATTCGCGAAGATCAGGAGGATTTCCGGGTCTCCGTCTTCGACGATCATCGTGCAGGCGCGCGAGTAGAGGAAGTCGCCCGCGAGAATCGCGCGGCGGTTGCCCCACAACGCATTTGCGGACGGCCTGCCGCGCCGCAGTTCCGAGAAATCGACCACGTCGTCGTGCAAAAGTGTCGCGGTGTGGAGCAACTCGATCGCGGCCCCGACCTGGACGCGGCGAGAGCCCGTGTAGCCGCAAAGCTGCGCGGTCAACATCACCAGTGCGGGGCGCATTCGCTTGCCGCCGGATTCGAGCAGGTGGTCGCCGAGCAGACCGACCAGTGCGGCGTCCGAGCTGAACTGCTCGCGCATCGCGCGCTCTACGAGTTCGAGGCTGACGGCGTTGCGCTCGAGGGCCTCGGAGAAGGCCCGCTCAGTCGAAATCGACACCTTGGGGGGCTGCGTCATCGCGGCGCAGGCTAGCCATCCTGTCTGCGCCTGTCAAAGATTGCCAAACGGAAAAGCGATGCAAAACCGAGTGTTTAACAATCGTTCTCGGAGGCGTGAACCGCACTTGACGCACGCAGCCAGCGAACCGCGGCGGCCACGTTGGCTACGGGGATCAGTTCGGCGCCCGCGGGCCGTGCGACCTCGACGCCAGCGGGCAGAATCACGCGCCGAAATCCGAGGCGCACTGCCTCCCGCAAGCGCAAATCGATCCGACCGACCCGCCTCACCTCACCCCCGAGGCCGATTTCACCGAACGCCGCGACATCGGCGGGAAGCGGGGCGTCGAGCCGGCTCGATGCCAGCGCCAGCGCGAGAGCGAGGTCGGCGCCGGGCTCGGATACCCGCAGGCCGCCGGTCACATTCACGTAGACATCGCGAGACAGGAAATCGACGTCACTGTGGCGGTCGAGGGCTGCGAGCAGCAAGGCGAGCCGGCCGTCATCCAGGCCGACCGTGGTGCGGCGCGCCGTCCCATAACCCGCGGGAGCGACCAGCGCCTGGAGTTCGACGAGCATCGGCCGACTGCCCTCCACGAGCGGCGCAATGCAAGAGCCTGGCGCGCCGGCGCGCCGTTCGGCGAGAAACAGTTCGCTCGGATTTTCGACATCTTCGAGGCCGCGCCCGGTCATCGTGAAGACACCCACCTCCTGGGTGGAGCCGAATCGATTCTTGCTCGCGCGAAGCAGTCGAAAGATCTGGCCGCGGTCGCCCTCGAACGCGAGCACGACATCGACCAGGTGTTCGAGCACCCGCGGTCCCGCGATCGTCCCTTCTTTGGTGACGTGCCCGACCAGCAGCAGCGCCGTGTTGCGGGACTTCGCGATCGCGGTGAGTTCCGCCGCGCACTCGCGCACCTGTGCGACCGATCCGGGTGCCGACTCGACCCGATCCGTGCGCAGCGTCTGGATCGAATCGACCACGACGACCGACGGCGCCCGATCTGCCCAGATCGCCGCGATCGACTCGGCGCGGGTCTCGGCGAAAACCAACAGGTCTTTCGGAACTGCGGAGAGCCGTTCGGCGCGCAAGCGCAGCTGCTCGGGACTCTCTTCGCCGGTGACGTAGAGGACCGCGGCCCGCGATCCCAATCCAGCGGCGAGCTGTAGCGCGAGCGTCGACTTCCCGACGCCCGGTTCACCCGCGAGCAACACGACGGAACCGGGAACGAGCCCACCGCCTAGCACGCGGTCGAACTCGGCGATGTTCGTCGCAAGACGTGGCGCACTCGCGGTGTCGATTTCTCCGAGCAGCAGTGGTTTTCTGGGTTCGACGTTGGGGTTTTGCCCGAGTCGCCCCGATTCAGCGGGCGCGCCGATCGTTTCTTCGACGAGTGTCGACCAACCACCGCAGGAAGGACAGCGACCGACCCAACGCGGTTGTTGACCCCCGCATTCGGTGCAGCAATAAACCGTCCGTGAACGCGCCATCGCGGCATTGTACCGATCCGACGATGGTGAACTGGACAAGTTTTTCAGAAATCTTCCGGCCGCGCTTTCGTTCCGCGATAGACTCCGATGCAGTGCCGTTCCGAAACGACGACGGAGGATCAGGCAAATGTCCGACATGCCTGGCCTCTTGCGAGCCTTTCTCGCACTGGATAAACGGCGAAAAGAGGCCGGCCTTTCGCCGGCCGACATGTCGCGCTGGTCGGACCTCAAGAGCGCACTGAACCGCCACTTCGATCCAGGCGTAAAAGAGCATCACGCGAAAAAGCGTGAATCCGTGCGCGTTCCACTCGACCTCAACGTCGATTTCGAATCGCGTGGCGAGGTCCGCAAGTGCCTGATGAAGAACCTGTCGGCCGGGGGCATCTTCGTCGCCACCGAGTCACCCCTTCCGATCGGCACCCCCTTCAACATTCGCATCCGAATCGGGCGAACCGGAGAGGAAATCGAACTCCCGGGCGAGGTCGTCTCGGTGGGCGTGAGCGCCAACCTGGCGGTAGAACAGCACGGAATGGGGATCCGCTTCGTCCACCTCACCGAAGCCCAGACCCGGCTGGTGGAGGAATTCTCCGAAGAGGCCATGAAGAAGGCGATCGAGAAGCCCGCGAAACCGGCATCCGGCGAGCCGTAAACCCGCGCTTTGGATTCGGTTGACAGCCGGGGGCGAGCCTGCTTCTCTGCCCGTGCGGCCGAGGCCCCGCACCAAGGCGCGCCGCAGGCCATTTTCTCCGGAGAATCCATGTTCGAACGCATTTCCAAGCTCGCCGAACAGGCCCTACGCGACGAACCGCCCAGCCTGGAAGACGCCCTCTGGATCCTCGATGGCCCAGACGTCGAATTGCTCCCGCTGCTCCACGCCGCCTATCTGCCCCGCGAGCGCCACTTCGGCCGCAAGGTGATGGTGCAGATCCTGAACAACATCCAGAACGGACTCTGCCCGGAAGACTGCGGATACTGCTCTCAGTCCAGCGATTCCGCTGCGGCGATCCGCAAGTACCCGATCAAGAGCGACGAGGCGATCTTCGCGGCGGCCGAACACGCCGCGCGCGCGGGCGCGAGTCGCTACTGCATGGTGCTCTCGGGACGCGGCCCGACGCTCGAACGCACCCGCAAACTCGCGTCCCTGATCCGCCAGCTGAAGGATCGCTATCCGATCGAAATCTGCCTGTCGGCCGGGTTGGTCGACGACGCGCGCGCGGAAATCCTCGCCGAAGCCGGACTCGATCGACTGAACCACAATCTCAATACCAGCGAGAGCCACTACGGCAAGGTGTGTAGCACCCACACCTACTCGGACCGGGTGCGCACGCTGGAAGCGGCGCACAAGAGCGGGATCGAAACCTGCAGCGGATTCATCCTCGGAATGGGCGAATCGAGCAGCGACGTCGTCGAGCTGGCGTTTCGGCTGCGAGAACTCGAAGTCCCGTCGATACCAGTGAACTTCCTGATTCCGATCGAAGGCAACCCGCTGCAGGCCGACGACAGCCTCACACCCGAGCGCTGCCTGCGAACGCTCGCGTTGGTGCGCTTCGTCAACCCGCGCGCGGAAATCCGCGCCGCGGGCGGACGCGAGGGACACCTGCGCTCCCTCGAACCGCTCGCGCTGTATCCCGCGAACTCGCTGTTCGTCGAGGGCTACCTCACCACCCGCGGCGACGCGGTTGCGGACACCTACCGGATGATTCGCGATGCCGGCTTCGAGATCGAAGGGAACCCCTTGTACGAAGCGGGCACCGAGCCCTCGAACGCCTTCCACCTGGCGGGCGGCGACGGCGAAATCCTCAAACCCGAAATCACCCGCCAGAGCTGATCGGCCCGCTTCCCCCGTGCACGCGCGGGAAACCGGCGCAGTGGCCAGCGTGCGCTGTGCGCGGCCGCAGCGGTGTATTAACCTGCCTTTTTGGGCGGCGCAGCTTGGATCTCCGATCCGCTAGGTGAGGTTGGCGCGGGATATGGCCACAGTCTCGACGGGAAGAGAGCGCATGCGGCGCGCCCTCAAGGGGGAGCCGACGGATCGACCCGCGCTCGCCTACCTCTTCTTGGGGGGAGCGCGGCACGTGCTCGAGCCGTTGGGTCAGCGCATGAACCGCGTCTATCGCGACCCCCAGCTGATTGCCGACGCCCAGGTGCTCGCCGCCGAACTCTTCGAACACGACAGTGCGATGGTTCCCTGGGGTTGCCTGACCATCGAAGCCGAAGCGTTCGGCTGCAAGCTTCGGGAGTTCGACGACTACTATCCGCAGATCGCCGAACGTCCACTCGAAGAGGCGGCCGACCTGAGCCTGCTCAGCAACCCCGACCCGGCGCTGAGCGGACGCATGCCGCTCGTCGTCGAAGCGTTGACGCGCTTGCGCGAGCGCGCAGGCGACGATCTCTTCATCTCCGCGATGGTCGTCTCTCCGTTCCTGGTGGCCGCCGAACTGCGCGGCATGGCTGGACTGTTGATGGACTTCATCCGCGACCCGGCTTTCGCCGAAGCCCTGTTCGAACGCGTCACCGAGGGCACCGCGCGCTACCTGAAGGCCATCCTGCAAACCGGCGCCTGCGACGCCGTGCTGTTCGAAAACGCGGGGGCCACGCGTGACATGATCGGACCCCACCACCTCGCACAGTTCGTAAGGCCCTACCACGAGCAGTTGGTCGCCGTGGTGCGCAGCGAGGCCCCGGACGTTTTTGCGATCGAACACAACTGCTCGGATCGGCCGTACTTCGAAGAGATGCTCGAATCCGATATCGACGCGGTCAGCTTTGCCTATGTGGATGAGCGTTCGATCAAAGCGCAGCACGGTTGGGATTGTCACGCGTCGCACACCCGCACGAACGTTTGCAGCGAGCGTTTTTGCCTGCGCCCTTCCGCACAGAAGAGTGCGATTGCGCGCATCGGAAACGTCGACCATACCCAGATCGTTTTGAGTGCGAAGCCCGATGAGGTGTACCGCGAAGCGCGCGCCTGCATCGAAAGCGCTGGATCCTCTGCTTTCGTACTCAGCACCGGCTGCGAGATTCCGTTCAAGGCACCGATCGAAAACATTCGCGCACTCGCACGCGCTGCACAGGCGGGTTACTGAGTCGCGATCTCCTCGAACGCAGGAGCCAGCATGAACCGTTTCATCGAGACATTCCGCGGCGTCGTCTATCCCTGGCACTGCGATCACCAGGGCCACATGAACACCATGCACTACGTGGGCATGTTCGACCAGGCGTTCTGGCATCACATGTCGGCGCTCGGCTTCACGCGGGATTACATGGATCGAAACCACGGCGGATTCGTCGACGTCCGCGACACGATCGAATACAAGTCCGAACAAGGGGTCGGCAGCCTCGTCGTCATCGAGAGCGGGCTGCTGAAGATCGGCAACACGTCGATGACCGCGATCCACCGCATGCGCAACACCGAAACCGGAGAACTCGCAGCGACGTCGGAAAAGATCTCCGTCTACTTCGATCTCGAAGCGCGCAGCAAGGCCTCGTTCCCGAGCGATCTGCGCCCCAACATGGAAGCGAACATCGTCGAGTTGGACGCCTAGGATCGGGTGGCGGCTGCTAGTGAATCCGAAAGCTGGAGCTGCGAAGAGAACGGCGCCGTCAGTGCTGGTCGATCACCAGATCTTCGAGACAGGCCCCTTTGGCGAGGGCGTTGCGCACCCATTTCGGCTGGCGCCCCCTTCCCGTCCAGGTTTCTGCGGAGTTGCTGGGGTTTCGGTAGACGGGCCCCCCTCTTTCGGAGAGTTGCCGATACGACTGCGCGAGTTCGCGCCGCCGCTTGACCTCTTGCCGGACTTGCGCGTCCAGGTCGATCAGTTGCTTGTCGCTGAATAAGCTGAAATCAAACGGCTTCAGATTGGACACGACACCCCCCCGACAATCGACGCTTGCACCTCTACGTCCAATTGGCCGGTTCGCTGCGTGAGCCAGATCACCAAGGCCGCGCTTCGCGATCGGCGCGAGCGCCGACGCCGGGTCAGCGGACCATGTAGACCTTGCGCACGGTCTCGTGAACCTGGCAGATCCCCTTCCAGCCGGCTGGAAAGAACGCCGCTGTTTCGGTTGCGATCTCGATGACCTCACCCGACTCGTGGGTGTAGGTGCAGTGGCCTTCCAGGAAGTGGCAAAACTCGTCGCGGGTGACGTGGCACTCCCAGGTTCCGGGCGTGCAGATCCAGAGCCCGACCTCGGATTCGCCGTTCGGCCCCTTGTTGAGCAACACCCCCGAGGTTCGAGACTCCCCCTCGATCATGGTCGGAACGACTCCCCAATCGATGACATCATCGACCTCTCTGGGGTTGGGCAGGTTCGGCGCGCTAGACGGCATCTGTTCACTCTCCTCGAGTTGGCGATCGAGTCGCTCCGCGGCAAAAGGGACCGCAGCTGCAGCCCGGCGGATCGGGTGAGTTTGAGCCACGCCGAGGGGTGCGTCCAGAACCCGCGGATCGCCGAGGCGAGCCTGCGGAACCGGATGCCAGCACCCTCTCGGATCGGGTCAACGATCCGCTTGCGGCTGGTAAGCCCTCGAATGAATGGCCATTTTTCGCTTTTCAACGGTGCAGTCGGCTGTAAACCACCCACTCCCGCACCAGTTGACAGCGGCTCGGGTTGTTGCTTTGTTGCTCTGGCCGCGCGATCCGCGGCAAAACCCTCCGAATTCCAACCTGGAGAATCCCGTGTTCAAGCGATGCCGGGAACAGCAATGAGCGTCGAATCCCGCGCGAGCGCGCTGCTCGGCACGCTGCGCGAGCGCGGCACCCATCGGAAAATGCGCGTGATGGCGGGTGCGCAATCCACCCGGATGTCGGTCGATGGCCGCGAAGTGCTGTTGTTTGCGGGCAGCAACTACCTCGACCTCGCCCACCACCCGGATGTCGTCGAGGCGGCCGCCGCGGCTGCACGCGAGTTCGGCTGCGCGGCGGGAGGTTCGCGGCTGATCAACGGCAACCTCGAAATCCACCAGGCGCTCGAGTCGGAACTCGCAGCATTTCTCGGGACCGAGTCCGCCTTGGCCTTCAGCACCGGTTACATGGCGAACGTGGGTGTCATCCCCGCGCTCGCAGGCCACGGGGATGTGGTGATTTCCGACGCGCTGAGCCACGCGTCGATCATCGATGGCTGCCGACTTTCGCGCGCAGAAGTTCGCGTCTTTCCCCACGCCGATCTCGACGGTCTGGAAAAAGTGCTGCGCGAAACCGCATCGA
>JAHEEJ010000265.1 GCA_024640705.1 Deltaproteobacteria bacterium | reverse complement strand
GTGCGCTAAGATGCCGTGCCGCTGCGAGCGGTTCGAACGATTGGGGCGGTGTAGCTCAGTTGGTTAGAGCGGCGGCTTCATAAGCCGTAGGTCGCTGGTTCAAGTCCAGCCACCGCTACCATCCATCTCTTCGATTCCGCTGGATTTCTCACTCGAAAGATGTGCGATCATTGCGAATTCATCTAGGGAGAGTCGCCATGAGAGCCGCCACGCTCAGCCTGCTCATCCTCCTATGCGGCGTCGCTCACGCCGCAGACAAGCCCGCGGTACGGATTGCGAGCGGGGAGAGTGGGGGCACCTACCAGCGCATCTACGCGAAGAATTTCGAAACGGAGCTGCGCGACTACGACGTATTCCAGCGCTCGACGACGGGGACCGGCGCGAACATCGAGCTGCTCGTCTCGGGCGGGGCCGATGTTGCTTTCGCCCAGGCCGACATCTACGCGGTGCAGCTTCACCAGGATCCTGCGAGCCTCGAGAACGTCGTCGTGATCGGCCAGATCGCGAAGGAGTGCGTCTATATCGCCTACCGAAAGGGGGGAGCGATCGAGTCGTTGGCTGAGCTCGGACAGCCGGTGAATGGCCGACCCGCGAAGATCGCGGTGGGGCCCGCCCTCGGCGGCGCGAGCGGAACCTGGAGGTACCTCACGATCCTCGACCCCGCGTTGGCGAACGCGGCCGTCGATCAGGGTGGCGACATCCTGGCCCTGAACCAACTCGCGGTGGGCGCCTACGACGCCATGATCTGGGTGACCGATCCCAACAATCTCAGACACAAGCTGCTGCAGGCGCTGCGCGACAACGAGGAACTCGGGCTGATGCCCATCGTCGACCCGAAATTCGACTACACCCTGCCCAACGGCACCAGGATCTACGAACTCAGCGAGGTCGCTCTCGAAGAGGGCTGGCGCCCCGACAAGCTCGAGACCGTCTGCACCGGCGCCCTGGTCCTCGCGCGCAAGGACGGCGCCCCGAAGCTGATCCAGAAGCTCGCCGATATCGTGAGCAAATATCCGCGCTGAGTTTCGCTGGCATCAGCGAGGTTTCTGCAGACATTCTTGCAGCGGCGCTAGTAGCCCATCGCCGCGCCGTCGAAGCGCATCTCTGAAGCTCCGTGGTACACGCCGTTGATCGAATCGCGCCAGATTCCCTGGTAGCCACCCACGAAGAGTCGTTCGCCGTGGACGACCGTGTGCCCTCGGGCGCGCAACGCTTCCACGACCTCGGTCGGTACGCCGGTCTCGAGTTCCAGCGTCCCGCCGTCGCGCATCACCTCGCCCGTGGGTTGGCTGCTGCCGCTGTGGACGAAGCGCGCCGCGTCGCCGGCTTCCTGCACGTTCATGCCGAAGTCGATCAGGTTTACGAGGATCTGCACGTGACCCTGGGGTTGCACGAAGCCGCCCATCACTCCAAAGCTGAAAACGGGTTGACCGTCCTTCAGCACGAAGGCCGGAATGATGGTGTGGAAGGGGCGCTTGTTCGGCGCATACACGTTGGCATGTTTCTTGTCGAAATTGAAGGCGACCCCGCGATTTTGCAGTGCGAAGCCAAGACCATCAGGCACCAGACCGCTGCCAAACTCCCAATAGGTGCTCTGGATCAGGGACACCATCATGCCGTCGCTATCCGCGGTGGAGATATAGGTGGTGTCGCCGTGCTCGGGAGGCTCGCCGGCGGGCAGTTGCTGCGCGGCGCGATCCATCCGGATCAGTTTGCGGCGCTCGGCTGCGTACTTCTTCGAGAGCAACGCTTGCACGGGTGCGGCTGCAAATTCTGGATCCGCGTAGAAGCGCGCGCGGTCCTCGTACGCCAACTTCTTGGTCTCGACCAGCAAGTGCCAGAAATCGGCGCTGTCGCGACCCATCCCGGCCAGGTCGTAGGCCTCGAGCAGGTTCAACATCTGGAGTGCTGCGATGCCCTGGCCGTTGGGTGGCAACTCGAAAACCTGATACCCGCGGTAGGTTACGGAGACCGGGTCCACCCACTCGCCGCGGTGGCGCGCGAGATCCTCGGCGTCCACGAATCCACCCAGGCGTTTTAGATACGCGGCGATGGTCCTTGCAATGTCGCCGCGGTAGAACGCGTCACGTCCATCCTTGGCAATTTTTTCGTAGCTGCCGGCGAGGTCTGGGTTGTGAAAAACCTCGCCTGTCTTCGGCGCCTGACCGTTGACGAGGTAGGTCTTCTTCAGGTTCCCGAACGAATTGGCGGGGTCGTCCGGTTCGAGGATCAGCGCGATGGCATCCGCCCAGTCCGCTGCTTCGACCTGGCTTACCGGATAGCCCGAGCGCGCGTAACGGATGGCCGGCGCCAGCAATTCGGACATGGGGAGTTTGCCGAAGCGCTCGTGAAGCGCGAACCAGCCGTCCACCGCACCCGGTACCGAAACGGCCAACGGAGTGAACGGCTGAATCGGCCCCTCAGCTCCGAGCTGCTTCACGAACTCCTCGTAGCTCAGGCCTCGAGGCGAGCGGCCACTGCCGTTGTAGCCGTGCAGGCGGCGCGTCTTGGGGTCCCAGACGATCGCGAAGAGATCGCCACCGATCCCGCAAGCGCTGGGTTCCACCAGGCCGAGCATGGCGTTGGCGGCGATGGCCGCGTCCACCGCGCTGCCGCCGCGTTTGAGCACATCCACGGCCACGGCCGTCGCCAGCGGTTGCGAGGTCGCCGCCATTCCGTCGCGCGCCAGCACGGGGCTTCGGCTCGCGAAGGTCTTGCCCGTGTAGCGGCTGCCGCCGTCGTCACCCGCCATGGCCAGTTGCCCCGTCGATGCCAGCAGAAGAAGAGCGAGAAGCCATCGGCTCATCGCGGTGTGTCGTGTGCTCCGCATGCGTCCCACTCCTCTCGCAATCGGCACCGATGGGCATTCGAGCAGACGCCTCCGCGAAATGCAAGCTCCATCAACTCCAGTCATGCATCGATGAACTTCCAAAACAATCGGGATCGAACTTTTGCCGACGATCCATCGGAAGTGAGGCACGATGGGGCAGTGTGACAAAATTTCCCTCAAATTGCGCGCTCGTGAATACCCATCCGTGCTAGGCGGCGACGAACCAGGAATCATCGAGCCCAAGAGGCCTCTTCACTTATCAGATCGTGTCGTTTTACCGATAAGCGTGTTTGGACGCGAAGCGTTGGGATATTTGCACTGAGAAAATTAGATGGATCCAGCAAAAATCCTCCTTGCCACGATGGCATCTCTTTTGATGCTATCTGGCCCGCACCTCGCGATAGGGGCGGAGTTGACCGTCACGTTCGAATGGATGGGCGCTGAAGTCGCGATCATCACTCCTGGCGACGCGGCCTACGGTCAACCCTTCGACATCTCGTTCTCGATCGACATGTCGACCCTTCCTCCCGGAGATACCTTCGCATTCAAGACGTACCTGGACGCGTCAGACACCATCGACATCAGTGGCGCCACCTGGGAGTACACCTTCGTCAGCGACGAAGATCCCTGGAACCTCAACATCACCGGGGTGCTGGGTGATGTCACCACGCCGACCACGCACGACGTAACCGGCTATTCGATGCGGCTGTACGATCCGGTCAACGGGAATTACACCTGGCTTTGGTCTGATTACAATGATCGTGTGGTTTGGACCTTGCACGATATCTTGTTGCTCGCAGATACGGACGTCACCCTGACCCTCGAATATTTCCTGATGGCGCCTGTCAGCTTCGACGGCGAAGTGCTGCCGCTCTCGACCCCGGAGCCCTCGACGGCGACCCTCCTGTGGGTGGGCCTGTGCTGCCTCGCTGCCGCTCGACGCAAGTGCGCCTGAAATAACGCACGTTCTCCTCAGAAGCCTCGAGGTCGGCCGAGAAGCGGAGCTGGTGGCCAGGTATCGCCGCCCCCCCCTCCACGGGTCAGAATCCCCTGATTCCGCGTATTTGCTTTTTTCGATTGCAAAAACCAAATTCAACCCATGGGAGAAGTGGCCGATTTGCCTGGAAGGAGCGACAGCAAGGGATCGATGACAGAAGCTGCAGGTCCTATGCGCTCATTTTCATTCAGGCATGTGCGGGAAATATCGGTCCTGGTCTTCCTGCCTCTGCTCTTGTACATCGCTTCGGTGAACTTCGGTTTTGTCCTGGACGACAAGATCGTGATCGAGGAAAATCGATTCGTCCAAGAGGGAATCGCCGGGATCGGGAAGATTCTCACCACGCAAAGCCTGACCGGATTTGTGGGCGAGCAACCCAATCTCGTGGCAGGTTCGCGCTATCGGCCGCTTTCCATTGTGTCGTTTGCCTTCGAGCACGAACTGTACGGCCTCGAGCCGGCGATGAGTCACCTCATCAACGTCTTGCTGTACCTGGTTAGCGGCCTGGTTTTGTTTCGCTTCTTCTCGATCTTCACACCGGGGAATGCCGACGAGCCCTGGTATTTCAGTCTTCCCTTCGTGGCCGCGCTGCTCTTTGCACTGCATCCCCTGCATTCGGAAGTAGTGGCCAATATCAAGGGAAGGGATGAGATTCTGGCGCTTCTGTTTTCATTGGCTGCATTGTTAATGACCTTTCGGTATGTCCAAAGCGGAAGGTGGATGTTTCAGGCTTTCAGCGGTCTGGCCTTTTTATTGGCGCTTCTGGCCAAGGAAAACGCCATCACTTTTCTCGCTGTGGTGCCTCTGACCATTCTGGTTTTTGCCCAGGTGAGAATCCGCTCGCTCGTGATCGCAATGGTCCCGCTGATGATTTCTACGCTGATCTACTTGTTGTTGCGTTATCACGCTGTGGGTTTTCTCGTATCGGGAGCCGGTGAGGAGTTTGTCCACCTGATGAACAATCCATTCGTGGAGGCCTCGACCGGGGAAAAGTACGGGACGATTTTCTATACGTGGGGCTTGTATCTCAAGCTTCTGATCTTTCCCCATCCGCTGACCCATGATTATTATCCCTACCAGATTCCATTGATCGAAGTCGCCGATGTTAGAGCGATCATTCCGTTGGTCCTTTATCTGGCCATGGCTGCTTTTGCAGTTCTGGGATTTCGCAGGGGGAATATCGTCTCCTGGTCGATTTTGTTCTACCTGGCGACATTCTCGATCGTTTCCAATCTCTTCTTCCCGATCGGAACATTCATGAACGAACGCTTCATGTATATGCC
>JAHEEJ010000264.1:3603-5127 GCA_024640705.1 Deltaproteobacteria bacterium | reverse complement strand
TACGCGCAGATGATTGCGATCGCGCCGCAGAACCCAGCCGGCCATTTTTTGATGGGCCGCGCTCTCGAGGGCCGCAGGCAGTTCCGGGAAGCGCTCGTCCACTACCGAAATGCGCTCGCAGTCGATCCGGAATACGGAGACGCGCGCCGGGGTGTCGAGCGAATCGAAGCGGCTTTGGCGAATTCCACTGCGGAGCGTTAGAAACCGCCTCGCCAGACCGCCGAAAACCGACCGAAGTCAGGCGTCAGATGTTGCAGCGGCCACGGCGCCCCAGATCAGGAGTGCAGCCAGCACTGTGATCGTGAGCAGACTGAGATTCGCGAGCAGCGCGGTCAGCGCGAATCCGGAGACGAACTCGGCGAGGAAGTGCCGCGCGCCGGGAATGGCCGCCACGATGCCGCAGGCGGCGAATGTGAAGGCGAGCAGGACGGTGGTCCGGATACGCAGGATGTCGCGTCGAGGCGGAATGCGGAGCATGAGGTTCTCGGTGAAACCATCGTCATCGATGGGGGGAGACATCGAAAGAAGCTTCTCGAAGTTCTCTTCTCGATCCTTCATCTTCCTACCTCTGGTTCTGGGCCGTACGCCGATAGATGCGCGCGGAGTTTTTCTTTCCCTCGACCGATGTGGGTCTTCACCGTTCCCACAGGATAACCCAGGGTATTTGCCACTTCCTGGTGAGACATCCCGGACTGGTAACAGAGGGAGATGCACGCGCGTTCGGGCTCGCGCAGATGGCGCATTGCGCGGGCAACGTCCTCGGCCGCTGTATCTGGATTGAAAATCCGGGATCGATCTACCTCGGGGCTCTCCTTCAATTCTTCCGCGCTCCAGTGCCGTTTGCGTTTTTCGGATGCGAAGGCCCGGTACGCGATCGCGAACAGCCAGGAAAGAAACCCACCCTCGCTCCGATAGGTCGCAATGCGCTGGTAGGCGCGTAGAAAGGTTTCCTGGGCGACATCGTCGGCAAGCGCTCGATCGCCACAACTCAGCCTCAGCAGGAAGGCGCGAACGGCGCTCTGGTGTTTCCGCACCAGCGTCGCGAATGCGTGCCGGTCGTCGTCAGCGACGACCCGCGCGATGAGTGGAGCATCCTCCACGGTCTCCTCAGCGGTTCTCTGCGCGTTGCGAATACCGCCAGACGATCAGGTAGGCGGCACCGATGAACGCCGGAACCAGGCCGACCGCCCAACCTCCACTGGCGAAGCCCTCCTCGAGCCCGATGAGAATCAACAGCGCCAGCCCGACGCCGACGAGCGCGAGGCCGCGTCGAAGGTCATTTTGCGCGGCGTTCGGTGGAGCGAAGAGTTCGGGCGGAATATCGCTGCCCTTTTCGATCATCAGCCGAAGCGTCTGGTGGAGCTGGGCCTGCTTGCGAGTCCTGTGTACCTGGGTTGAAACCACGCCCAGGAGGATCGTGAGGAATAAGGCGATCGGGACCAAGAGTCCAACGACGTCCCAATCGGTGTTCTCGAGCACATCTTCCATGGATTCAGATGCGTCGATCACAGCGAGAATTGCGTC
>JAHEEJ010000264.1:0-3503 GCA_024640705.1 Deltaproteobacteria bacterium | reverse complement strand
TCGAGGGCCTGGATGTGCGCGTAGGTGAGTGCATCGACCGCGGCGGCTTCGATGCTCGCAAACAAGGCGCGTGGCCCCCGCGCGTGGAGCGGCGGCGCTCCGTTCGAGAGGACCGCTTCAGCCGCTGGCTGGACGGGCCGCCTTCCGGCGTGGTCGCTGTCCTCGTCGGTGGCAATTGCCGGACTGGACAGGGCGAGGCCTAGCAGCAAGGTCGTGTAAATCAGGGACATTTGGGGCTCCGATCGATGGTTTCAACAGATAGACGCGCATCGGGCCGCCGTTGGATTCACGGAGTGGTTCGATTCAGTGGTTTTCGACTATTTTGAGCTTTGGTATCCTGATCGGGTTGGAGGCGCCGTGCGTGGTTTGCAATGGATTGCCGTCGCGATAGCGATCCTGCCGATGGCGGGTTGTGCGTCATTCCCAGAGCCCGAGAAGGTCTGGACCCGCGATTTCAATGCGTATGCGATACCCGTCTGGACTGTCGACGGGATGTACCTGGTGACCGGCCGCGCCGGGGCGCTCTTCCTGACGCCCCCTCCGATGGATCTCAGCCGCTACCGGGGCGTGGTTCTGGAGGAAATCCAGATCCGCACGAAGCGCCGATCGCGCAAGCTCAAGCCAGCCGAAGAGGAGCGGCTCGAGGCTTTCTTCACGCGCCATCTGGCAGATGCGTTCGAGCGCAACGGTTGGGCGATCGTGGACGCGCCGGCTGAGGATGTGCTCCGGGCTCGACTCGTCGTACGCGATATCGACCTGGGCCGGTTGCGGCGGTCCCACCCCGGTACCATCGTTTTCGGTGCGTCGAGTGATCAGATCATGATCGCGTTGGAGCTTCGCGACGGCGTCGCGCGCGAACGCAGGGCGTTGTATGGCGACAGGCGCGAGCTGCCGTTCGGCAGCTACACCGGAACGGATGCAGTATCGATCCGCCGCGTCGAGGACGCCTTCTACTATTTCTGCATCGACATGCGGCGGCGCCTCAAGCAGGCGCAGCAGGGAGAATTTCCGCCGCCCCCTCCGCGACCCAGCTGAGGCGTGCGACCCCTGTAGGGTTCACGCGACCGGGGCTTCAGTGACGATGTGAAGCCACGGCAATTTTTCCGACTCGTAGACCTGCTCCTGTGGGACGAGATCTTCGGCTCGCTCGAAAAGTCCGACGAAAAAATGAATCTCGCTCGGCCAGCGCTCGCCCTGATAGGCGATTGGACTGCCGCAATCCGAACAAAAAGAGCGCTTCACGCCCTTGGAAGAGGAGTAGATGCTCGGGGTTCCGGCCGGGAATTTCACGTTCTCCTTTTCGACACCGACGTAGGTGGAGAACGCGGCGCCGGTCGCTCGCCGGCAGTCCAGGCAGTGGCAGTGGGCAATCCATTTGGGGTCACCCTCGATCTGAAATTGAACCGCGCCGCACTGACACGAACCCTTGAGCGTCGTCATCGCAATGACCTCCCAATCGAGCCGGAAGCATGGCACAGACGATCGCCGGGTGGGGCTGCCGGCTCGCAGGCGTGGAGCGGGCCTCTTTGTGCCGAATTGCGAGCCTCTAGCTGATTGTGGCTAGAATGCGCCTCTTCCCTAAGAGGGGTGTCCCTGCGATGTCGCTCAAGGCCTTTTTCGTCCGGTTGCACAAATGGGCGGCTCTGGTGGTCGGAATCCAGCTGCTCCTCTGGGTCGCTGGCGGGTTGGTGATGAGCCTTTCCGATATCGACGAGGTCCACGGAGATCTGACGAAAGCGCCGATCGAACCGAAGCCGCTGGTCGGGGACGGCCTGGTCGCGCTGGAGTCGATTTTCGATCGGGTGTCCAACCCGATCGCCGAACTCCGACTTTCAACCGGCTTCTCGGGACCGCAGTACCGGCTCACGGACATCCACGGTGGCGTTCATCGATTCGATGCGCGGACCGGAAAGCCGCTGGGCGCAATCGATGCCGATCAGGCGCTTGCGGTTGCGGCGGCCAACTACTCGGGGAATGGAGTCGGCCGGAGCCCGACCCGCGTGAATCGGAATTCCACCGAGTACCGCGGTCGCTTGCCGGCTTGGCGGGTCGACTTCGACGACGAAGCGGCGACGACCCTTTATGTCGCCGCCGACGATGGCGAGGTGGTGGCCCGACGCAATCGCATCTGGCGAATCTACGACTTCGCCTGGATGCTGCACATCATGGACTATCGAGAGCGAGAAGATTTCAATCACCCGCTTCTGGTGTCGGCTTCGGTTCTCGCGCTGCTGGTTGCGCTCTCGGGCGTTTATCTGATCGTCGTGGCTCCTTGGCGCAACGACATCCGGAAACTTCTGGGGCGCAACTGAGGTTTGGAACCGGAGTCCAGCCTTTGGAGGGTTCAATGCTGCGTCACGTCAAGCGATGGCTCGCGGTTCTTTTGTCGGCCTGCTCGGTGTTGTCGGCGTGCGGCTCCGAGCCGGAATCGAACACCGCTGGCGCGGACGTCCTGATTCACAACGCGAAGATCTACACCGTCGACCAATCGAATCCCTGGGCGCAGGCCGCCGCCATTCGCGACGGGCGTTTCGTTTACGTCGGCAGCGATACCGGTGTCCATGCGTTCCATGGGCCGGCTACCCGGAGCTTCGATCTCGGCGGCAAGATGGTGCTACCCGGGTTGATCGACAGCCACACGCATCCGGGCAGCATCGCGATCAAGGGCAACGAGGACACCGCCAAAAACCTGCCGTATCCGGCGAGCAAAGCGGAAATCCTCGCATGGCTGAAAGCTTACGCGGCCGCCAACCCGCAGCCGGGCCTGATCTTGACGGGGCACTGGCAGGTCGATCTTTTCGGCGTCGAGGGCCCGCGCAAAGAGGATCTGGACGCGGTCGTGCCCGACCGCCCGGTCGTCCTGCTCGACGACTCGGGGCACAGCAAATGGGTGAATTCGGCATTCTTGGAGATGATCGGTGTGGACGAGAACACGCCCGACGAAGTGCCGGGTGTGTCGTTCTTCGTTCGCGACGCGAACGGCGCGCCGACGGGTTGGGTCAAGGAAGCGGGAATGATCCGGTACTTCAGCGCCAAGGCGGCGCTGGTCCCGGAACACCACGAACTGGTCGAGCGCATGGAGCGCGTCGTCCATCATCTTTCGCGATCCGGCGTGACCAGCCTGCTGGATGCCGGCAACATGGGCGTCGAAGATCGGGTCTACGCCGCCGTCGCAGAGCTGGACCGAAGCGAACGCTTGCCACTGCGCTACGAGGCCACCTATCACATTCGACTGCCGGATCAGGTTCCGACCGCGATCGACGAGCTGAAGCGTTTGCGCGCGCGCTACGCGGGCGATCGTTTGCGCTTCAATACCGTCAAGATCCACCTCGATGGCATCAACGAAATTCGCACCGCGGCCGTGCTCGAGCCGTACAGCGACGATCCCGACAATTTTGGCGGCACGACGATCAGCCGCGAAGCCCTCGAAGAATTCATTCTGAAGCTCAACCGGGAGGCGATCGACCTTCACCTGCATACGAACAGCGATGGTGCTGCACGGA
>JAHEEJ010000025.1:16003-19064 GCA_024640705.1 Deltaproteobacteria bacterium | reverse complement strand
CGACATTTTTCATGCCGCTTCCGATCTTAGCCGCTGGAATGATCTTCCTGAGGGAAACCGACCGCATTGGATCCGTCGTGAACAGCTCCCTGAAGTCGGGACCTGATGGAGGGCGCATATACGCCGAAGTGTATGGTCGTTTCCTATGGGACGTAATCGTAGGTTCGAGTTCGGCAATTTTTTTTCGGCCTGGTGGTTGTGGCTATCGTCTACACCGTCCAACTGCAATGGAAACGCCCTGCCCAGCAAAGCGCTCGAATTCCGGGGTGGCTCAGCTTTTGCCTCCTCGTTCCGATCATTTTCGTCGCTTTCTACGCTTTCTTTTTCAATACGATATTTCCCAGAGGCTTTCTCCCATTGATGCCGTTGCTGCTCGTTGCGGTGGTTACCGTCCTCAGCCGTTTCACTGGTAAAATGAGTGGGGTCCGCCATGCCGCCGCGTTGCTGGCTTTGGTAGCGATCATCCCGCTTTCCAGCCTGGCGTCATACTCCGCATTCAACGTGGGCAATCGCCGATTTTCCAAGACCTGGGCGGCAGCGACCTGGCCCAGCGTGGCGAATTTCAAAAAGGGCTACAGCGAATTCGCTTTCGATGCAAAATACCGCCCCAGCTACGCCACGCATTGGCGCATGCTCCATGAGGCACTCAAAGACAGGGTTGATTCCCGCCGTCGATTGCTCATTACGCCCACCACTGCTTTCTATTTTGCGGGTCGCCGAGCCCTGCAGACCGATGCCTATTTTGGCGACGATGCAGTTTACCTGCTCGACCATGTCCATGAGTCACTCGGGCAGGTCATCGCTGAAAAAAGCATCAAGACCGTGATCTTTACCACGGGACAGAACCGCACACCACCCAGTGTTTATTCTCGCTATCTCTATGATGGAGCATGGGCGGAGCCTGAGCCCATCAACCTCGCAGCTTCTTTCGGATTTCCCCATTACTCGGTGGAACAAGAGTTCCATGCCATCGCCCGCTTTCTAGAGGCCATTGGCGCGGAAGAGATTCTTCCGTTCCCTGGAGGAAGCTACGAATCACGTCATACCCGGGTCTGGGTGTTGCCCTAGAGGGTATGACCCTGCCGCGCGATCTGAATCAGAAGTGCTCCGACAGTATTCAATGAACGATTCGAAATATCTTGATGTCTCCCACAAACAGTTGAAATGTGCCGTATAGCCAGCGGTGCAATATGAGTTCCGGCATGAAGTTCTTCACATCGATCGACTTTTCCAAAACCAGATTGGGGTGGTTACCGACCAGGACATCTCGATAGAACTGCACATACTCCGGCTTTGTCTTGATCATTCGTGCCGGATTGCTGACGATCGGCCCGTTCAGTTCGTTTGCGAACGCAGTGTCGTACCAGTTTTCACTCAGGATGAGATACTGCGCCTGTCGGAGCTTCGCCGCATCACCAAACGCGTATTCAGGGCGGAACATATGGCTATTGCCCGCCGGAGGGCCCACGTAAAAACTGACGAACACCTGGGCAGCTTGATTTTGCGCATACCATTGTCGCAGAGCGATGCGCGGATCACCGTGATAGTCCTGCTCGAAATCCAGTGCCAATAAGGCGGGCCAGGCGAAGAACAACGCCATGAACCAACGGCGCCTGGCCCACGAAGTGGCGAACAGACCGTAGGCGGCCACGATGGCAGCGGCGGGAATCAACGCGAGATAGTGTCGGTAGTAGGTAACAGGCGCCAGAAACGCCATGAACAACGCAAACACCAACAGAGGGCTGAGGCACAACCAGGCCCGTGGATTCGCGTCACTGCGGGCGATGGCGCGAATCCCTGCCGGGATGAACAGACAGGCGGGCAAACCGAGACCAAGCAACAATACCGCCGGTACGTTCACCAGGTTACGCAGCCATTTGTTCCAGCCGATGGCGCCATAACCCGTACCAAACCTACTGGTCATGCTGCCGGTGGTATAGCTCGCGATGATGTCTATCTGACACACGCCATAGGCCAGCACCGGTACCAACAACCAAACGATCACCATCGGTCTTTCCAGCTGGCGCCAGGGGATGACCAGGTAGTAGAACGCGAGCAGTGGGTAAAGCCTTGTCTCCTGGAACGCGCTGTTGGTCAGCATGCCGAACAACACCGCCGTAGCCAGGATGACGACGATCACGCGCCGTTGGCTGAAGCCGCGCGTCACGTATTGCCAAGCCCTCGAGGGAACGTGGGTTAGATAGGCAAACAAGGCGAAAACCCAGTATTTCGTCCAGACAGCTGGCACCAGCAGCAGCGGACTGGAAAACATCGCCCAACGCGCGCCGCGGCTTACCGAGAACACCATCAGGGTCAGGAACGCGTAGATGAAGAACACCGAGGGTGCATCCACCGTACCGCTGTGGGATTCACTGATATGGAAGCCAGACAGGGCCAACAGCGCGCCAGCGGTCCAGGCAATTCCGGGTTGGGATGGCACCAGCAGCAGCGCGATGACACCCACCAGCACCACCGTCAGAGCGCCTGCAACGGCCGAATAGGTTCGGGCTATCAGGATGTAATCCGGACTGTGGCAGTAGCGCTTGACCGCTGCGGCGTCTCCGGCAATACCGGGCTCCGGTCCCCTGCCCAGCACGTCCGCTATGCCAATCGTCTGCCGACCCACGAAAGTCGAATAATCGAAGCCTCCCAGAGCTGCCCGGCAGGAGCCTCCCTCGTCAAAATTAATCAGGGTGAAACTGCCGGGAGCATCCCAGTTCCACCCCACGGTCTGGGCACTGTACAAGCGCGGGATCAGGGCCAAGAGGAACAAAAACCCCAGACACACCAGATTCCAGGGGCGCCATACAGTTTCCGATTGAGTCGTCATGCGGCTTTCGTGCCCAGCTTCACAATGTCGACCGGTCCCCATCAACTGGTTCGAGTTGGAAGTTAGCTTAGACCGCTTCTCGAGCCGCTCCGCGTCACTGGCCACGAAATGATGCATGCGAACGCGACCCCAGCGAGAGCTCCGACGCTAAACGGGTATATTGGAGGCGCGCGAGAATGCCCCCGTGGTTTTCGAGACGTGAGGCGTTCGGCGAAGCAGACGGCCGGGAGC
>JAHEEJ010000025.1:0-15903 GCA_024640705.1 Deltaproteobacteria bacterium | reverse complement strand
CGCGTGCTGTTCTCGAGCCAGATCGGAGATTTTCATTGCGGATTGCGCGGATTCAGCAAAGCGGCCTTCGCGAAGATGGACTTGAAGAGCACGGGAATGGAGTTCGCGTCTGAAATGGTGTTGAAGGCTGAATTGATCGGCCTGAAGATCACCGAAGTGCCGACGACCTTGGCGCCCGATGGTCGCACCCGAAGACCTCACCTGCGTCCGTGGCGCGACGGCTGGCGCCATCTGCGACTCATGTTCCTCTTCAGCCCGCGCTATCTGTTCTTGATTCCGGGTTTGGCATTGATGCTGTTTGGTTTGGTCTTTGGTGCAGCTTTGATCCGTGGCCCAGTGACCATCGGTAGAGCAGGCTTCGACATCGCCTCCCTGGTGTATGCCGGCGCTGCCGTGGTCGTCGGTTTGCAAGCGGTCCTGTTTGCGTTGTTGGCGCAGTTCTATGGCATCCGCAGGGGCTTCCTACCCGCCGACGACCTGATGACCAACATCCTCGACGCACTCACGATGGAGCGAGTGATCCTGGCGGGCCTGCTGATTTTGTCCGCGAGCCTGATCACCGGTCTCTACAGCGTCGGCATCTGGATCTCGGCAGATTTCGGCGATCTGATTCCGCGAGAGATCATCACGATTGCCACGCCTTCGGCGGTGGGATCCATCTGTGGCTCGGAATTGATCATGTTCGGACTGTTTCTGGGCGTCCTGGAGGTGCAGCATCGCTAGGACGCCCAACCGCCGAGATCGCAGGAGCGGCCGCAGCGAGACGCTGCGTCTCAGCTCACCCGGAAATTCTGCCGATCTCTGACACATTCCTCGCCGCGGGGCCACACTACTAGAGGCCCCCATTGGCGGAGCCTTTCAAGAGTCGGGGGCAGGGCTCCGTCCCAGCGGAGATCTGCCCCCATCCCACACCCCGCAGGATTGAAATCCCTAGCTGTTTCGCGGTCCCGTGGAACACGAGATGACCCGCGTAATCGGCGCTTCTCTGCTCGGAGTCGACGGCGTCGCTGTCGAAGTCGAAGTCCGCTTGAGTTCGCAGCTGCCGCGCATCGACATCGTGGGACTGCCCGAAGCCGCGGTGCGAGAAAGCGCCGCGCGCGTCCGGGCCGCGATCGCGAGCGTCGGTCAGCGATTCCCCGATCGCAGGATCACCGTCAACCTCGCGCCCGCGAACCTGCGCAAAGGCGGCGCCGCGCTGGATCTCCCGATCGCGGTCGGAATTCTCGCGGCGTCGGGAGCGCTGGATTCGGAACCGCTCCAGAAACTCGGCCTGTTGGGTGAGCTCGCGCTCGACGGCCGCCTCCGGCCGGTGAGAGGCGCACTCGCGCTCACCCTCGCGGCCCGCGACGCGGGATCCCGCTGCGTGATCGTTCCGACCGAAAACGGACCCGAGGCCGCACTCACGCCGGACGTCCAGGTTCTCGAAGCCAGCGACCTCGGCGCCGTCTTGCGCCACCTCCTCGAGGGCGCTTCGCTATCCACCGCAAAAATCGCGACACCGGGGGCATCGAATCACCGCGTTCCGGACCTCGCGGATGTCCGCGGCCAAGAGCGAGCCAAGCGCGCACTGGAAGTCGCGGCGGCCGGTGGCCACTCGATTTTCCTCTGGGGCTCGCCGGGCTCCGGCAAGACCATGCTGGCCCAGAGGCTGCCTGGCTTTCTGCCCGCGATGGAATTCGAGGAAGCTGTCGAGGTCACCCGAATCCACAGCGCGGCCGGGCTACTCGAGAGCGCGACCCCGATCGCGGTCGATCGCCCGTTCCGCGCGCCGCATCACACGACGAGTACGGCGGGGCTACTGGGTGGAGGGAACCCGCCCGCGCCCGGCGAGGTATCGCTGGCCCACCGCGGCGTGCTCTTCCTCGACGAGCTGGCCGAATTTCAACGCCACACCCTCGATGCGCTGCGTCAGGTGGTCGAACAACACTCGGTGGTGATTGCCCGAGCCAAGACGTCCTGCGTCTTCCCCGCTCACTTCCAGTTCGTCGCCGCGTCGAACCCGTGCCCCTGCGGTTGGCGGGGCAGTGGCATCCGCGACTGCCGCTGCGACGACGGAACCACCGCGCGCTACACGCGCCGGATTTCGGGGCCCCTGCTCGACCGCATCGATCTTCACGTCTCCGTCGCACCGGTAGCCTGGTCGCAGATCGACGAGCCCTCCCGAGGCCCGTCCAGCGCGCAACTCCGGGTGCGCGTAAACCGCTGCCGAGCGCTGCAGCAAAGCCGGAGCAGCGGGGAGGGCTTTCGCACCAACGCAGAAATCCCGGACGAGGCCCTCGATCGCACGGTGCGCGCAACTGCGGAGGCGCGCCGACTACTCGGAGCGGCGGTAGAGCGGCTGGGTCTGTCCGCCCGGGCCGCCCGCCGATTGCTGCGGGTCGCGCGAACGGTCGCCGACCTCGCAGACGAAGAGGAGGTGGGGCCGCGAGCCATCGCAGAGGCGTTGGGTTACCGCGCCGCGGAGTTGGGGAGCCCGAGCGGTTCGGAGGCTCGAGCGACCGCAGCCAGCCGCTCCGCAGCGGCGCTGCGAAAGCATGAAGGTGTCTGAAAATTGACACGGGCTGCCCGAGAAGTGTCACCTAGCCGCCAAATTGCAGCTTCTGGATTACGCAACTTCAAGCCTCAACTGGCCAAAAACAAATGTTTTCCGTATCCTGCCGCGCTCTGGCATGGATCCTGCTTCTGCAGCCGGGTGAGGGGGGTAGACGATGCCGGCGACAAGCTCTGCGGTTCCGATCACCAGCGCGCTACCGGACTGTCCTGAACTGACACTGCTGGAACTCGTTCAGGTGATCTGTGATGAGGCGAGAGACGACCGGGAGGTCGTTGCAACCGTTCGCCACCTGCTCAGCTCGGGTCAGGTGCGCCTCTGCGGGAACTTTCGCTCCTACGCTCCGAGCACGTTCCGATAAAGAATCCGAAGCAGCGCTCCTGGGCGGCGATGCTGGGCATTGACCGCCAGAAGATCCAAGTGAAAGATCCCGCAGCGGGGGGGAGCGCGACATGGCGGACAGCAAGTCGTTGACTGCCCGAAAGGCAGGCCAAAAACGCTCGCGCGCCAAGAGCTCGACGCCGAAATCCAAGTCCGGCAAGCGAGCTGCAAAGCCGCGATCCAAAGCGAGCAAGAGTCCCGCCAAACTGCGCGCCAAGGCGAGTGCGAAGACTGCGAAATTGCGCGACAAGGCGAGCGCGAAATCCTCCAAATCGCCCGCCAAGGTTGCGCAAGAACCCGCCAGGCGATCGAACGCCAGCGACCTCGCAAAACAGCACCGAGACATCTCGGTTTCCGAGTTCTTCGCCAAGAACCGGCACCTGCTCGGCTTCGACAATCCGTCGAAGGCACTACTCACGACGGTGAAGGAAGGAGTCGACAACTCTCTCGACGCCTGCGAGGAGGCCGGGATCCTGCCCGACATCCGGGTGTCGATCAGCCAGATTTCCGAAACCCGCTTTCGCGTCATCATCGAAGACAACGGCCCCGGCATTCTTCGCGCGCAGGTGCCCAAGGTCTTCGGGAGCCTGCTCTACGGATCCAAGTTCCACCGGTTGCGCCAGAGCCGCGGACAACAGGGGATCGGGATCAGTGCCGCGGGGATGTACGGACTGCTGACCACCGGCAAGCCGATCATCATCACCACGCGAACGGGCCCCAAGAAAGACGCCCACCACCTCGAACTCGTGATCGACACGAAACTGAACGCACCGAAAATCAAGCGCGACGACGTCGTCGAATGGGACAAAAAACACGGGACGCGGGTAGAGATCGAACTCGAAGGCGCGTACCGCGGCGGGCAGCACTCTGTCGACGCCTACATCCGGCAGATTTCGCTCGCCAACCCCCATGCCGAGATCACCTACGTTCCTCCCAAGGCCGAAGAGCACGGCGCGGAACACGTCTTTGCGAGGGTCACCAACGCATCGCCGAAAGAGACCGCAGAAATCAAGCCGCACCCGTACGGCGTCGAACTCGGCGTATTGATGCAGATGTTCCGCGACACGACGGCGCGAAACGTGCGGTCGTGCCTGCAAACGGACTTCAGCCGCGTCTCCGCAAAAACGGCGACGGAAATCCTCGAAAAGGCAAACGTCCCGGCAACCCGGCGCCCCGGTGAAATCAACCGGGATCAGGCCGAGAGCATCCACCAGGTCATTCAAGCGACGAAACTCATGGCACCGCCGATGGACTGCATCGCGCCGATCGGCGAGGATCTGATCGAGAAGGCGCTGCGCTCGGAAGTATCGGCGGCGTTCTACGCTTCCGTTTCACGACGTCCGGCTGTCTACCGTGGAAACCCCTTCTTGATCGAGGTCGGCCTCGCCTACGGCGGCGATCTTCCCGGAGATCAGACGATCACCGCCTACCGCTACGCGAATCGTGTGCCGCTCCAGTATCAACAAGGTGCTTGCGCGATCACCAAGGCGATCGCTGGAACCGAGTGGCGCAACTACCAGATGCAACAACCGCGCGGCGGACTGCCGGTCGGTCCGATGCTGTTGATGGTGCACATCGCGAGCGTCTGGGTTCCATTCACCTCCGAGAGCAAGGAAGCGATCGCCCACTACCCGGAAATCATCAAGGAAATCCGGCTGGGCCTGCAGGAGTGTGGGCGCAAAGTGGCGACCCACATCCGCAAACAGCGCCGCGAAGCGGACGCCGAAAAGAAGCGCGCCTACATCGTGAAGTACATCCCACAGGTCGCCATCGGCCTGCAGCAGATCCTGTCGCTGAACGACGGCCAACGGGACAAGATCGTCTCAAACCTGACTTCGACGCTCGAAAAGAGCCGGAAACTCTAGAAATGGCAGCCAAGAAGAAGACGACGAAGAAAAAGACGGCGACCAAGGCCGTACGGAAAAAAACGCCGTCGAAGAAGACCGGCAGCAAAGCGGGGGCACTCAGCAAGGTCGCGCAGGAAAGCGCGCGACTCGACCGCCTCACCGTCGATCTCATCTGCGAAACCGCAAGGGATGTTCACAGAGAAATCCTCAAACAGAACAAACCGGATCTCACGTTTCCGGTGCGTTCGCTCAAGAATGTGAGTTACTCGACCCAGCGCGGTTACTTCGAGATCGGGAAACAGAAGAAGACCCGAACCCTCACCGTGAACACGGTCAAGAGCTTCGCCCAGACGCTGCGGATGATGGGCCTGTCGAAGGAACTGGTGGAAGGCAACGACTTCGCGACCAAGCGAGACGCCTATTACCAGAGCAAGAACTGGGACGAAGCCAAGTTCGACGAGCAGACCGAGTCCGATACCGTCATGGACGACATCGAGGCGCTCTTTTCCCTTCGCGGCGCCTCGCGCGAACAACTGCGCTTCGTCCCCGACGAACACGGTGGTGCCGTGGCGGGCCAACTCATCGTTCTCGATCCAGATCGCGAAACTGGCGAGGTCGAGCGGATCGATTGCACGCGTTTTGGATCAGGCGCCTATTCGATCCCCTCGAGTGTCGAACATCTCTCGTTCGAAACCAACGCAAAATTCATACTCGCAATCGAAACCGGCGGTGTGTTTCAACGCCTGCAGAGCCACAAATTCTGGCAGTCCTCGAATTGCATCCTGGTTTCGATGGCGGGCGTACCGACCCGAGCCACGCGCCGATTCATCCGAAAACTCTCGGACGAGTGCAAGATTCCGGTCTATGCGTTCGTCGACTGTGACCCCTACGGCATCTCGAACATCTACCGCACACTGAAGGTCGGTTCGGGAAACGCCGCTCACATCTCCCAGTTCTTCTGCGTCCCCCAGGCGCGCTACCTGGGCGTCACACCCCAGGACATCATCGACTACGAATTGCCCACCCATCCACTGCTCGATGTCGACATCAAGCGCGCAAAGGATGCGCTCAAGAACGATCCCTTCTTCCACGCCCACAAGCCATGGCAGAAGGCGATCGAACAGCTGTTGAAGATGGGCGTGCGCGCCGAGCAGCAGGCGCTCGCAAAATGGGGACTCAACTACGTGATCGAGGAATATCTGCCGCAAAAGCTCGATCAGCCGGCCAAATTCCTGCCCTGAGCGAGGCGGTGCGGATCTTTCCGCGGCGTCGCGGTACGTTCAGACGACCCCAGGAGCGGAGTTCATGAAGGGAATCCTGTTGGCGGGCGGCGCGGGCACACGCCTCGATCCGATTACCAGAGGCGTGAGCAAGCAACTCCTGCCGATCTACGACAAGCCAATGGTCTACTACCCGTTGGCCACCCTGATGCTCGCGGAGATCCGAGAAATCCTGCTGATCTCCACCCCCGAAGATCTCGGCGCGTATCGGCGCCTGCTCGGCGACGGCAGCCAATTCGGACTCGAGATCCAGTACGCCGAACAGGCCCGGCCCGAAGGGATCGCCCAGGCCTTCCTGATCGGGCGAGATTTCGTCGGCAGCGATCGCGTCGCGCTTTCGCTCGGCGACAACGTCTTCTACGGCCACGGTATGCCGGTATCACTTCGCCGCGCAGCGCAGCGCGAGAGCGGCGCGACGGTATTCGGCTATTGGGTCAGCGACCCGGAACGCTACGGGGTGGTGGAGTTCGACGCGAACCGCAACGTGGTGGGAATCGAGGAGAAACCCGAAAAGCCCCGCTCCCACTACGCGATCACGGGTATCTACTTCTACGACAACCGCGTACTGGAGATCGCGGCGGGCTTGAAACCCTCGGCCCGCGGCGAACTCGAGATTACCGACATCAACCTCGAATATCTCCGCGGCGGTAATCTCCACGTCGAGCTGCTCGGGCGTGGCGTGGCGTGGCTCGACACCGGGACGAACGAATCGCTGCTCCAGGCTGCCAATTTCGTCGAAACCATTCAGGAGCGACAGGGCTTGAAGATCGCGTGCCTCGAAGAGATCGCGTTTCGCCAGGGCTACATCGACCGGGATCAACTCGCGATGCAGGGCGAGCAGATGGGCAAGTCGAGCTACGGCGCCTACCTGCTGCGGCTCGCAAGAGAGAACTCGCATTGACGCAGTTCATGGAGACCGCGATCCCCGGGATCATCCTGATCGAACCCACGGTTCACCGCGATGATCGCGGCTTCTTCTTGGAGAGCTACCGCGAATCGGAGTACCGCGACGGCGGCATCCGCGCGCGCTTCGTTCAGGACAATCACTCCTGTTCGGTGAAGGGCACCCTGCGTGGGCTCCACAGCCAATACCCCAACCCGCAGGGAAAATTGGTGCGCGTCATCGAAGGAGAAGTCTTCGATGTGAGCGTCGATGTGCGCCGGGGATCTCCCACCTACGGCAAACACTTCGCGACGCGCCTTTCGGCGGACAACTTTCACCAGCTGTACATTCCACCGGGCGTGCTCCACGGCTTCCTGGTCACGAGCGACATCGCGCAGGTGGTCTACAAATGCACCGATTTCTACCGACCCGAGGCGGATTTCAGCGTGGCGTGGAACGAGCCTGAATTCGGCATCGCCTGGCCGATCGAGTCCCCGATCCTCTCGGAGAAGGACCGCTGCGCGCCCCGGCTCCAGGAAGTCGAAGATCAGCTGATCGACTACCAGCCGTAGCCAAAAACGCCCTGGAAACGCGGAATTGCGGTTTATGCGAACACGATCGCAAGCCGGCGGTAACGGGGAGCCGGCGCGGAACCTTCAGATCTCTTCTTCGATCTGGCACTCTTCGTCGTAGGGATCGGCCGTGATCCGACACGGCGAACCGCAGTAACTGCAATAGACCTCGTCGCCGGGCTTTTCGTCGCCACCAAGCGCGAAGTCGGCATCGCAGATCGGACAGCTGAGTTCGATGAGCGCCACCCCTGACGAATCGGAGGGTTTCGAGGGCAGCTTGAGCGGCCTCCTCAGCGGGGGTGCCCGGGACGCTACGGCGCCTCGTGAGGCGCGGGGAGGGGTTCGAAGTGGACCGCGGCGTCCCAGCCCGGAGTCGACCGAAGTTCGCCGTCGCCCTCGATCAACAGTCCTTCGCAATCCGGCTGGGCGGCGACCAAAGAGAGCCCCGTATCCGCATCCAGGACGAGCAGCGCGAGGCTGAGCGCCTCGGCCAACGACGCCTGCCGCGAGACCACGACCGCCTGCCGCGCGCGCATCAGGGGCTCGCCGCTGCGCGGATCGATGACGTGCCCGTAGCGGCGGCCGCCGATTTCGACCCACTGGCCCTGGCTGCCCGAAACCGAGAGCGCCTGGTCGCGAAGCGTGATCAGCCCCGCGTAGCGCCCTTCCGGGCCGCGGACCAGCAAGCGCCAACCCGCACTGCCCGCAGGGGCGCCCAGCGCCCAGGTACTGCTCTGGCCGAAATTGAGCAACGCGCTCTCGACCCCGTGCCGCTCGAGCAGCGGGAGCATCCGGTCGAGCGCGAACCCCTTGGCGATCCCCCCGAGATCGAGCTTCATCCCTGCTTCGCCGAGTGAAACCCCCTCCCCGGAAACCACTGAAATCCGATTCGAGCCGACGCGTTCGCGGGCAGCCGCCAACTCGAGGGCGGTTGGCGGCGCACCCCGACCGGCGGCCGCCATCCAGAGGTCGACCAGGGGGCCGATCGTCACGTCGAACGCGCCCCGTGTGAGGTCCCAGTACGCGACCGAGCGCTTCAGGATCTCCACCACCTCGGCGTCGACCGGCTGCCGACCGCGCCCGGCCGCGCGGTTGAGCCGGCTGACATCGCTCTCCGGATCGTAGATCGAAAGCAAGCGATCGAGCCGGGTTGCCACGTCGTAGAGATCGTCGAGCAACCTGGCGGCGGACTGCGGTTCGAGGCCCTCGAGCGTGATCTCGAGCACGGTGCCCATCAGATAGCGACCGTCTGAAATCACTCGCTCGGAGCGCGGATCGCTCACACATCCGTGAGTCAGCATGAACAACAGCGCAGCGCAGGCAGTGCGGAAGATCAAGGACTCGCGGCTTCGTCAGGTGATCCGGGCGACTGGCTGTTGTAGTTCTGCTGTGAGCCCGCAAATACCGACCACAGCGAAACAGCCACGAGCACGGCGAGGCTGGCTTCGAGCAGCAAAAACCCTGCGATCTTCAGGTAGGCGAAATTCGGACTTGCGAAGCGGACCAGCCACCCCGCACCCTCGTCGAGAATCGCCGAAAAAAACGGCACGATGATCAGCCAGGCCTTCGTCGTATTTCGGAGGGGAACAAAGAGGATCAGGTGGGTCAGCACCAGGAGCAGCATCCCCATCGCAAAGAGATGGAAGTGCGAGACCTCGAGCAAGCCCTGATAGCTTCGCGGCGAGAGAAATCGCTCCTCGGATCCGAGGTAGTAGTCGATCACGGAACTCGCAGTGAGGCTCATCTTGCTGAAGTAGAGCAATGCGTTCGTGAGCCACAGCCCGATTACATAGAGGGCGTAGAGCACGACGATGGTCTGGAGCAGGCGATTTCGAGTCCACTCGCCGGTAATCACGAAGCGCACGCGTCAATCCTCGCCGTGGAGAAGAACCGCGTAGAACGCGAGAGCGCGTCGGACACCGCGGGTCGTGGCGTGTGCCGAAAGTGTGGCTCCGACCACTCCGTGGATGTCCCCTCCGACGCGAAGTGGAGCATCGATCGATCGGTTGTCGAACTGCCGGTACCAGCGTTCCGTCGGTTTGTACTCGAGCGGCTCGTGGAAAGCCAACACGCGCAGTGATCGAACTTCGCCTGCGGGGCTCAATACGACCATGAACGCCTCCGGCAAGGTGCGGACGTTGTGGACGTCGATCAACGCATAACCGAGCACCTTGCCTTCGCGCATTCCCGTGTAGATCTTCACCAGCCTGGAATCGAGTTCGCACTTTGCGAGCGACTCGATTCGGGCGACCTGGTCCTCGTCGAGGACGAAGGTATTCGACGCCACCTCCTCTGCGTCGGGGAACGCCAACTCGAGCGCTTCGCTTTGGGAGAAGAAGACCTTCCCCTGGGCATTCACAGCGACGAAGGAAGCAAGCAGCCAGACGACGACACCTGCAGACCTAGAAGACAAAGCCGACCCCCAGGTTGAATTCGTCGGGCAATCCGCCCGACTTTGCGACGCGGTTGCGGTAATCGGCCTTGATGACGACTCGCGAAATCGGCTGAAAGGACAATCCGACCGTGAAGATCTCGATCTCCTTGCTCTTGTCACTGGAGAATCCGCTCGGAACGTCGCGCTGCGTGTCGTAGTACGAATAGCGAAAGAACGGCTCCAGGGTCTTCTCGCTGCCGGAGAAGAGGAGTGGCATGAGGTCGTAGGCGACTTCGCCGTAGACGCCGAGCATCTGGCCACCGATGGCTTCGCCCGCGGAGAGTTCGCCGGTACCGCCGCCCAGTCCGACCGGGCCGAGCGCACGTGACAGGTCACCACTGTCTCCAATTTCAGCCATGGTGAATAGCGATCGGAGGCGTAGACCGTGATCCTCATATTGGCCGTGGACTTCCCAGATCGTCGTGGGTGTGTCGGGAATTTCGACCGTGTAGGAACCAAAGGCGCCCGAAACGCCGACATTCTGATTCTGGCCGGAATTTCCGTGATAGACGGATGCACCGACGAGAACCTGATTGATCGGTGTCCAGTCGAGCCTCGCGACGAACGCCAGGTGTTCGGCGAGTGCGCGATTGCCCTTTTGGCGACCATCCCGCAGGCCTCCCGAATCGAAACCCTCCGCGTTGAAGCCGTTGATCACGAAGGCCTGATAGTCGACCTGCTCGTAGAGCGTTCCGTGAATTCCAACACCATTTTCGCGCCAGGTCGACGGGATGATCTGACGTTCGATTTCCGGTCGGTGAACGCCGAAGTAGGAAACGGGCTCGTGGATTTCATTGATGAAGCCCATCGGCACGAGCACCAACCCCGCGCGAATGTTCGCCCAATCGCGGAGCAGGAAGTCGAGGTAGGCGAACTCGACGGATACGCTTCCGCCGCCGGAACTCTCGGTGGAACCGGTCGTCGCGTGCTCGAACTCGATCTCTGCGTTGAAGAGGATGTTGTCGGTGAACTTGTAGCCGGTGTAGAGCACCATCCGCAGCAGGTCCGCGCGATTCTTGGCATCGCCTTTGTCGCCGACCAGTGCGCTGTAGTAGCCCTCGCCGTAGCCCCCGATCGACAGGCCGCGACTGAGGTCGTAGATCTTGGAGGCGGCCGGGGCGAGGCCGAATTTGGAGGAGAGCGGCTTGTCTTCCGGAACCGCGAGTTCGCGCCGCGTGCGCTCGAGTTCGTCCGCGAGGACCGCGACCGTTCTCTCGAGTTCCGCGATGCGATCTTCCTGTGCGATGGCCTTGTCGGACGACGCGTCGGCCACTGCGAGTCCCGCGAAGCCGAAAATCGCAGCCGCTCCGATCAACCAACGAGCAACCCACCACATCCCCCCAGCCCTCAGATCCAGCTTCGACGGCATCTCGACGCCTCCCCTTTTCCTGCTGATTCGGTTTGCAGCGTATTGAAATTAACATTCAATTTCAATACGACAGCGCGCAAACTAGCCGGAGATGCGGTTTGCTGTCAACTGGGTGGAAAACCAGAGAGAATGGGTCAAAAACCGGCCAAAACGTGTTAAATCTCATGTATTTGGCTGATTCTGGCTCAGTTCTGCGGATCAGCGGCTATTTGGAGACTTCCTCGGCGCAGGCGTCGCAGTGCCCGTAGAGCTCGTGCCGGTGGCGCAAGACGCGAAATTGGTAGCGGTCGGCAATTTCCATCTGGGTCTTTTCGATCATCGCGCACTCGAACTCGATGATCTTTCCACAGCGCAGGCAGACCAGGTGGTCGTGGTGTTCCTGCTCGATCTCGTAGCGGGTAACGCCGTCGTCGAACCGCCGTTCGCTCGCCAACCCCGCGTCGCACAAGAGCTTCATCGTGCGGTAGACGGTCGTGTAGCCGATGTTCGGATGATCGGCGCGAACGCGAGTGTGGATCTCTTCGCTGGTGATATGGCCGGTCGCTTCGAGAAAAGCTGCGAGGATCGCCTCGCGCTGCTTGGTGTGCTTGAGGTTGTGCTCCTCGAGGTACTGAGAGAGCGACCGCTTTTCGACCTCGTGAGACATAGAGCCACATTAATCGAGCGGGCTGGGCGATTCAACCACTTTGCAGCCGCTGCCGACGGACGTGCAGGCGAGGCTCTTGCGCGCTGAACCAGCGCTAGAGCCGCGCGGCGAGTGCCTCGGCGAGTTCGGCCACTTCGTCGTTGGGGTCCTCGGCGAGCATCCGGATTTGCGAGCGCAAACCGCCCGACGCCTTGAATCCCTCGCCCTCGCAAGCAGCTTGCAGTGCCTGGAGGCCGCCAACCACCAACTCGGTGTCACCGGAATCCAGGAACATCCCCAACAGGGCGGCATCGTCGGGGAACCCGGCAACGTCGCGATACTGTCGACAAGCGTCGGCGAGTCCGCCGGTGCCGTGGGCCGCCCGAATCGCTGCCCCGAGCTTTTCGACTTCGGCCCCTCCCTTGGTCTTCGAGAAGAGCCCGTCGAGCTGCTTGATGTACTGCTTGGTGACGGCCTCTTCTTTGGCCTTGGAGATTCCCTTCGGCCGCTGCTCCCGCGGCGACGACTGGCCTTCGCGGCGCCGACGATCGCGCTCACTAAAGGAGAGTTTGTCTCCGTCGTTCCAGCTTCGATCGTCACCGCTCATGGTCGATCTTCTCCGACGTGCGATTGTACAACGCGAAGATTCTCCACCGCCGCTGCATTTCCACAATCGAGGGCAACTGCGCGGCGAAACGCGAGCTCCGCATCGCGGTCGCGTCCAGCAGCCTGGTAGGCGAGTCCGAGGTGGTTTTGCACCTCCGATGCTTCGGGCAACAAATCCGCAGCGCGTTCCAGCTCCGCAATCGCCCCCGCGGAATCACCGCGATCGAGTGCACTCGTCCCGCTCTGATACAAGCGCGCACCCCGAAAACTCGAGCATCCCAACGCGAGCAGCGTCGCGCAGAGCGCGCATCCGACTAGGAGCCAGCTGGTGCGGAATTGAACCGACATCTACCCGGTTTAACCGCCCGACGGTTGCCGCGCAACACGATCGAATTGCCCGAGTGGGTCGGCCATGGTACCCATCGCACGCATAGGGGTGCGGATTCACCACCGCAGGCAGGATCCAGCAACCGCCGCTCGCAGAGCAATGGAAGCGGAGCGCCCTCTGCTTCCCGGTCGAGAGGATCTGGAAGGTGGTCCCAGGGCCGTGCACTAGGCGCGGCCCGCGTAGCTTCCGGAGTTCTCGTGACACCCTTACCCGAAATCGCGCCCCCCTCGCCGCCGGCACCGATCCGGGGTGGCGGGCTCCGCGAGGTGATCCTGCTCGCCTTCCCGGTGGTGCTCACCCAGCTCTCGACGAGCCTGATGGGCGTGGTCGATTCAGCGATGGTCGGCCGCATCGGGGCGACGGAACTGGCCGCGGTCGGGTTCGGCGGGATCTGGCTCTGGACCCTGTTCTCGATTCTCTTTGGAACCGCGAGCGGGATCCAGACTTTCGTCTCGCAGGCGGACGGTGCGGGCGACTCGGGAAGCTGTGGGCCCTGGGTGTGGCAGGGGCTCTACGCGTTGATTCCGGCCGCGGTCGTTTTGATCGCGATCCTCGCCTGGTTGCTCGAACCTGCGCTCGCGTTGCTGGGACCCTCGCTGGAGATGCGCAGCCTGACCGCCGACTACGTCCAGGCGCGATTGATCGGCGAACTCGGCTTTGCGGTCGTGATGGTCGTCAACTCCTTCTATCGCGGGCTCGGCGACACCCGGACGCCGTTGTACATCACACTGGTTGCGAACGCGGTCAACGTCGTTCTCGACTACGGCTTGATCTTCGGAGAACTCGGTCTACCGAAATGGGGCGTCACGGGAGCTGGAGTCGCGACCGCAATCGCGCAGTGGAGCAACGCGATCGTGTTGCTCGTGATGTTCCAACGCCGCTCGATCGCGAAGCGCTGCAACACCCACCCCGTTGCGTTGAATCCAAAACAGATCAGACGCTTCCTCTGGACGGGCGCGCCGATCGGCGGCCAGTGGTTCATCGGAATGATGTCGTTCTCCGCGTTCACCACGCTGGTGGCCCGCATGGGAGACACCTCGATGGCGGCGAGCCAGGCCTTCGTGATGCTGCTCTCGCTTTCCTTCATGCAGGCGGTCGGCATCTCGATCGCAACCGCGATTCTGGTGGGTCGCTACATCGGCGCTGAAAACCCTTCCGCGTCGATTCGCACATTTCGCTCTTCGATCCTGCTCGGCGTCTCACTTTCGGGTTGCATCGCGATCGCATTCGTCACGATCCCGATTCCACTGCTTCGGATCTTCACCGACGATCCAGAGGTGTTGGCCTTGGGACGACCGCTGCTGCTGCTCGGCGCGCTCTTCCAGCTTGCCGACGCGGTGGCGATCATTTCCGAAGGCGCACTGCGAGGCGCCGGAGATACCCGATGGCCGTTCGCGGTGGAAACCGCGTTGGGCTGGGGGCTTCTGGTTCCGCTCGCGTACTTCGTGGGCGTGGTTCTCGACTACGGTCTGACAGGAGCCTGGCTGGCCTCGCTGCTACACATCATGGTTTTGGCCACGATGCTCTTCCTGCGCTTCCGATCGAATGCCTGGCAGCTGATTCGGATCTGATCCAAGGATCCGACGCCTACGACCCGTAGCGCTCAGTCGGGCAATCGGATCCGAGCGACGACGGGCAGGTGATCCGAAGCGCGCTGAGCCGCACGGCTGTCATACGCGGAGATGTCCACCAGATCGACACCGCTGGTGTAGATCCGGTCGAGCGCCAACACGGGGCGCGCCGCAGGGAAGGACATCGGGAATTCGATCCCGGACGTCATCCAGCGCTCCGAGTCGAGCGCACGGGTTGCGGGGCAGCGCCTCCAGGCATTCATGTCGCCGAGCAGCACGGTCGGGCCACGACCCAGCTGCGGATGTTCGAGCAACGCGCGCACCTGTTTGTGACGCGTGCGATCCGCAAGGGCGAGATGGGTCGCAACCACTTCGAGCACACCCCGATCGAACGGAATCTGTGCGGCAACTGCGACGCGTTTTTCGAGTCGCGAGTAGGAGAGGTCGAGCATCGACACGCCGCCGATCGGCCAACGCGAAAGAATCGCGTTGCCGAGTTCGCCCCGCTTGTGGACGCGGGTGGCCGCAAACGTCACGTGCATTCCCAACGCCTCGGCGAGCGCTTCGAGCGGATCATCGCCGCTATGGGGTCGCATGACCTCTTGCAGTGCGATGACATCGGCAGCCATTTCGGAGATGACGAATGCAGCCCGAGCGGGATCCGAAGCGCTGCGACCGTTGATTCCGGTCCAGCGATGAACGTTGTATGTCGCCACGCTGATTTCCCGCCGCATCGGGCGCGGCACCACCGAGCGCGCAGGTGCGCGCAAGAGGCAGAGATGGGGCGTGTCGAGATGCTGCGGACCCGCCTTGCTGGCGCTGCGCGCCTTGCGCGCTGCTTTCCGCACCGCCTTCTTCTTGGAAATCCTCTTCTTTGCGGTCACCACAACCTCTCCGTGCGAGCGAGTCGCCCCGCCCCACGCTCCATCGGCCCCCGAAGCTGGCAAGTAAACCCGGCGATCGAGCGCCGGGCGTTTTGGCAAAACTGCAGGGACAAGATAGCCAGTGTCTACTGTGGTGAAGCACCCACGCCGCTGGAATAAGCCCGGCCGCGGATGCGCCGATACAGTCTCGGTCATGGCTAACCACAATTCCAACGGCGTCAAGAATCGCGCTGAAACGTCCCGCGTGCGGCAGGCCGCGCGCGAGCTGCTAGCGGCGGTCGCAGAAGAAATCGACGAGGGCGCGCTCTCACCCAAGGCCTACGAGCGCAGCCTGCGAGAGATCGAACGGCTGCGCGGGCAACCGCTCTTCTACCGGGCGGTGAGCGGCGGAACCGGCAGCGGCGCGCGCGTTCGACTCGCAGACGGGACCACCCGGATCGACTTCATCTCGGGAATCGGCGTCTACGGTTTCGGACACAGCGACCCCGACCTGCTCGAAACCGCCGTCATCG
>JAHEEJ010000263.1 GCA_024640705.1 Deltaproteobacteria bacterium | reverse complement strand
TCGACGCAAGCGAGCGCCCCGAACGCATCGAGGACGACACCGATCACGACGGGCGATTCGAGACCATCACCTACTACGAGTCGGGTGTGAAGACGCGCGCCGAGAAGGACCGCAACGGCGATCAGAAACCCGATGTATTCATCTACTTCGAGGGCGATCAGATTGCGCGCCAGGAGGAGGACACCGACTTCGACGGAATCGTCGATGTGCGCAACCGGGTCAGCGCAAAGGGCGGGCAGATCCAGGAGGCGGACACGAACGCAGACGGCAAGATCGACACCTGGCTCACGAGTGACGCCGGGGGGAACGTCGTCAAGAAGGAAGAAGACCAGACGGGCGACGGGAAGGCGGACCTGATCGTCTTCTTCGAGAACGGCAAGGTCGAGCGCCTCGAGCAGGACACCGACGCGGGAGGCTGCATGGACCTGAAGCAGTGGTTCAATGCCGATGGAAAGGTCCGGGCCGAGTATCGGGACAGCACTGGAGATTGCAAGACCGACATCTGGAGCTACTACGAGAACGACATTCTGGTGCGGCAGGGTCAGGACACGCTGGGCAAGGGTCGACCACAGACCTTGAACCATTTCGATTCCAACGGAGCCTTGACCATCCAGGAGTCGACTGGCGAAGGCGGTCGCAACCCGGAGAAGAAGCTGTTCCTGAACAGCGCCGGCGAAGTGACATCCCAATGTCTATTGGACGGCGAAGGCAAGAAACTCAGTGTGCGCGCGATCGTCTCCGGGGGCGTGGTGGTCGAGGCTTTGGTCGACACGACGGGTAACGGCGTGGCGGATACCCGCGAGGTCTACGAGAACGGAGCGCGCGTGCGCACCGATATCGACACCAACAACGATCGCATGCCCGATGTCACGGTCTCGACCGCACCGAACGGCGCTTCGAGGCAAGACGAGGACACCGACTTCGACGGAATCGTCGACCAACGCTTCGATGGCGACACGCCCATCGACATACCGGCCGGCACCAAGCTGGCGGGAGAGAAATTCGGAAAACTCGACTGCGGAAGCTTCCACGGCTTCTGGTGGAAGCGGTGAGCCGATCCCGGCCAATAACGCGCTGGGGGCGCTACTTCGACTTCGCCCGTTCCGAGCAATAGAGCGCTGAAGCCGCGTGGGTCGCGAGTAGATCGAAGAGTTCGAAGTCGAGCGGGGCGAGCCGCCTCTGCTTCTGATCCAACAAACGGAACACCGCGATCGCTCCGATCAATTTGTCATCGAGCACCAGGGGAACACAGGCGGTCAGCCCCGAATTCTCGTCCAAGACTTTTCCGTCGATCGAGTTGACGACGTAGCGCTGACCGGTCTTCACGACTTCCTGAAGTGCTTCCGAGGCCTCTTCGATTCGGCTTTCGTTCAACCTCACGCGCTGGAGATCTTCCGGGTCGATACCGAGCGAATCAACGAGCTTGAATTTATTGGTGTCGCTGTCCAGCTCGAAGATCGCGAGCTCTTCAGAACCGATCATGTTGACGACGATCTCTTCGATCACCGCGATGACTTCGCTCCGTTCGATCGTCTCGTGAAGTCGATAACTGGCCACATAGAGGCTGGCGAGGTCGCTGTTCTGCTGTTCGATCTCCTGGAACTGGTCCAGCAGATTCTGGCTTTCGATTTCGATCTGACCGATCCGCTCGGCGAGTTTCTGCCGTTCCGACTCGGCGATTCCAAGCTGCTGTTCGCCCTGCCGCCGCTGTTCCTCGAGATCGCTCACGAGTGAACGGAGTTGCTCGTTCTCCTGGATCAGCGCCTCCATGTATTTATGGGTGTTGTCACGAACCTGGAGGACGTAGTCCTCGTTGCGTCCATCGTCATTTGTCATCGCGAATTCCGGGTCAAGTGATTTTGCGCCAGGATCTGCATCAACCCCTGGCGCGTTCGTTTATCGCTGACGGCCATCCGCCAGCTTGTGAATCTTCTCCAGCAATTCGACGGCACCGATCGGCTTGAAGATGTAATCGTTGCAGCCACTCGCGAAGCCCTCGTCGACGTGGGCGGGCTCGCTTCGCGTCGTCACCATGATGATCGGAATCGACTCCGTGGATTCGTGGCTTCGGATCAGCCGGCAGGCCTCGAAGCCGTTCATGCGCGGCATCACGACATCCATCAAGATGAGATCCGGCTGTTCAGCCACCGCCTTTTCGACGCCCTTGATGCCATCCTCGGCCGTGATCACCTCACAGCCTCTCAGCGACCGGAGGATGAGTTCCTGGGTCATCGCGGCCACCTTCGAATCGTCCACAATGAGGATCTTCTTCGGTTGCATCCACACTCCCGCTGGAACCGTCGAGTTCGGACGGAGTACCCCTGGGAAATTTCACACCCGCTCGTTAGAGCGTATCGGCCGCCCGTAAACCAGCTTGACCGCAGCCGGCAAGAAGCCCTGGAAGAGCCGCGGAAAGGCCCGGGATCGCCCGACTGGGCGATTCACCCGGGTGTGCATTGCGGTTCGCCCGCTAGAGGTTCGAGTAATGCTTGGATTTTCCAAGCCAGATCGATCTTCCTGGCGGCTTTACGCAGAATCTCGTTCTATACTGATCGCCCGATTTCAAGTGACGGACCTCGCAACTTCCGGGAGTCCGATCGGACACCCGATTCACGAAACTGCGAGGGATATCCATGTCTGCAAATGAATACGATGTGATCGTGATTGGTGGCGGTCACAACGGGCTCGTCTCTGCCGCTTATTTCGCCCGTGACGGCGCACGCACGCTCGTACTCGAATCGCGCGACCGCGTGGGAGGCGCCGCCGATACCAGCGCGCCCTTTGCCGACCACCCGGAGATCCGGGTATCGACCTATTCCTACGTGATGGCCGTGATGCCACCGAGCATCATTCGCGACCTCGAACTCGAACGGCACGGCTATCGGATCGCACCGGTGTGGGGCGTCACCCATCCGCTTCCCGACGGACGCACGATTCAACTCTTCAATGACGACCCGAAGCGCACACATGATTCGATCGCACAGTTTTCGAAGCGCGATGCGGAAGCCTATCCGAAGTGGGATCGCTGGATCGCGGAAGTCGCCGCCGTCGTCGGTCCCCTGCTCCTACAGGTTCCGCCGCGTGTCGGATCGCTCGCGTTTGGTGATCTGCTCGACCAGGCGCAGACCGCGTGGAAGTTCCGCAAGCTCGGGGAGCGCGGCGTCGCAGACCTGACCCGGCTGTTCAGCATGAGCATCACGGACCTGCTCAACGAGTGGTTCGAATCCGAAGAGGTCAAGGGCACGCTCGCAGCGGGCGCCGTGATCGGATCGTGGTCGGGCCCCGATGCGCCGGGCACCGCCTACGTGCTGCTCCACCACAACATCGCCGATGTTGGAGACGGTGCGATGAATGCCTGGGGCTATCCGCACGGCGGCATGGGTGCGGTATCCCAATCGATCCGGCGCTCGGCGGAGAGCGCGGGCTGCGAAGTTCGAACCGGCACGCGCGTCGCGAAGATTCTCACCGAGGGTGGGCGCGCCCGAGGTGTCGTCCTCGAGAACGGCGATGAATTGCGTGCATCCGTCGTGGTGACGAGTCTCCATCCGAAGTTGTCGTTCCTGGAGATGCTCGAGCGCAAGGAACTTCCGGACGACTTCGTGCACACCATCGAACACTGGAAGACGCGTTCGGGAACCGTGAAGATCAATGTCGCACTTTCCGAGTTGCCGGATTTCCGCTTCGCTCCCGGCACGCAGCTACAAGAGCACCACACCGGATCGCTCAATCTCTGTCCCACGCCCGCCTACCTGGAGCGCGCCTTCCAGGACGCCCACGTCGACCACAAGGGAGCCACGGCGCCGTTCGTGGAAGGGACGATCCCGACGTCACTCGATCCAACGCTGGCGCCCGAGGGGATCCACTTCTTTTCGATGTTCACGCAGTGGGTGCCCCACGAGTGGAGCCAGGCACCGCACCGCGAGGAACTCGACGCCTATGCGGACCGCATCTTCGACATCTACACCGAATACGCGCCGAACTTCAAGCGAGCCGTGATCGACCGGCAGGTGCTGGGTCCCTACGAGATGCAGCAGGATCTGGGCATGCTCGGGGGCAACATCTTCCACGGCGAGCTCTCACTCGACCAGCTCTTCCACATGCGCCCCGCGCCCGGGTACGCGGATTTCCGCACGCCGATCCGCGGGCTCTACAACGCGTCGAGCGCCACGCACGCGGGGGGCGGTGTCAACGGCATCCCCGGCCTGCAGGCTTACCGGCAGGCAAAACGAGACAAAGCGATCGGCAAGCGCTGACGGTACGGCTCGACCGAACCGAAGCGGTTCCCGCGCTGCGCTGGTTCCCGAACTAGCGACCTCGCCAGACGGGCGGCCGCTTCTCGTTGAAAGCTCTCGCGCCCTCGAGAGAGTCGTCCGATTTCAACATCCGCTCGTAGTGCTCGAGCTTTCCGCTGCGAAGCAATTCGAACGCCGCCTGCTCGCTCAAGACGGCCGTCGAGGTGGCAATCTGCTTGATCGCCGCTACCGCAAGCGGGGCTTTGGAGGCAATCTCGTCGGCGAGTGCATTCGCCTCGGCGAGCAGATCGCTCTTGGTGACGACGCGGTTGACGAACCCCCAGCGGTGGGCCTCGGTGGCCGGCATGCGGCGCCCGCTGAGCATCATCTCGATCGCCACGTGGTAGGGAATCCTGCGCGGCAGGCGGATCGCACCGCCCGCATCGGGCGCGATTCCGATGTTGACTTCGGGCAGGAAGAATTCGGCGTGGCCCGCAGCCAGGATCAAATCACACGAAAGCGCGAGTTCAAAACCGCCACCTGCCGCCATGCCGTTGACGGCGGCGATCACGGGTTTTTGCAGGTCGAACAACTCCGTCAGACCCGCGAAACCGCCCGGCCCGTTGTCGACCTCGACGGATTCCTCCTCGGCGGTGTTCAGATCCCAGCCCGCCGAAAAGAAGCGATCGCCGGCAGCCGTGACGATCGCCGCGCGCAATTCGGGGTCGTCCCGGTACGCGATGAACGCGGCGCCGAGCGCGCGACTCGTCGCACCGTCGATCGCGTTTGCCTTGGGACGGTCGAGAGTCACGGTCATGACCGCACCTCGCCGCTCGATCCGGACTCCTTCGCTCATTGAACTGGCCTCCGTGAGATCACCATGTTCCACCCATGTGCTCGCCCCCGTCCACATCCAGCGTAGAACCCGTGGTGTAGGCGGCAGC
>JAHEEJ010000024.1 GCA_024640705.1 Deltaproteobacteria bacterium | reverse complement strand
AGCACCGCGTAGACCATCCAGGCGACGAGCGTCCAGATTTCATGGGCGCTACCCGCCCACGGAACCCCTTTCGTAACCTGCGACCAGATCATTGCGGTGACCGCTCCGAGGCTCATCAACAAGAATCCGACGGCCAGGGCCACCGAGTTCACGCGATCGAGCGCTTCGAGTGACGGAAGTGGAAAGCGGCGAGCGAGCGGCTTCTTGGACTTCAATCGCGCGTGTTCGATCAAGAAGATCAAACCGACGAGCCCCGCCAATCCGAGCAACGACAGGCCGGCACTCGACAACAGCACGTGCGCGTGCGGCCATCCCGTCGCCTCTTCCGTCGGCACGGTACTCGGCGGGCGCAGCGCGGCCAGAAACGCGCCGAGGAAGGCAGCGGGCGCCACGAGTACCACCAGGCGTGACAGCCGAGAGCGCTTCAACAAGAGCAGGTAGGAGACGGTCCCGGCCCAGGCCGTGAACGAGAGCGCCTCGCGCATGTTGGTGACCGGAGGCGGATTCTCGGCGGTGTGGAGCAATGCGAACGACACGAGGTGAAGGAACGCACCGAGGGCGAGCAGCAGCACGGAGGCGCGCTCGATGCGGCGCGTCTCCAATCCCAGCCCGAGCCCCGCAACCAGGCCCGCAGCCAGATACACCGCTGCTGTCCATTGCAGGATTTGAACCGTCACCCCATCAAACTCCTTGGCCGCTCGTCGCCGATGGCCTGTTGGCGTGGGAGGTTAGCGTAGAGAGGCAGCGGCGAGGCACGTCGATTCGCTGCGGGTCGAACGGCTTCAGCGAGAGCGGAGCCGGGCCAATTGCGCCCGAACCGCCTCGGCATCCTTCGCCATTTCGAACATCCGATAGGTGGGCTCGCCGAAGAGCACGAACCGCACTTCCTCGAGGGTCGTCTCGCCCGCCAGGTGCTCGCGCGCCTCCTCGAGCAAGATCTCTGCGCAGCGCTGTTCCGAAAATCCTCCAATTCCCGCGCCGATCGCGGGGATCGCGATCGAGCGGCACGCCTTCTCGTTGGCCAGCTCCAGACTGCGGCGCACACTGGATCGAATGCTCTCTTCCGTCGCAACGCCGCCGGGCGGCATCCCGGCCGCGTGAATCAAATGCCTCGCCGGCAGATCGCCCGCCCCCGTCACGACGGCATCGCCCACTTCGATCGGCCCGATGGCATCACACTCGAGCTGAATGGATGGGCCACCGCGCGCGGCGATCGCACCCGCAACCCCCGAGCCGAGAATCAACGAACTGTTCGCTGCGTTCACGACCGCATCGACGTCCGCTTCCGAAATATCTCCTTCGGCCAGAACGATGCGCCCCATTACGATTCGACTGCGTTCTTCGCGGCGCCCGCGGCGTAAGACACGGTGCCTCTCGCGTTGCGCATGGCACCTCCGACATGGAGAAATCCCTTGCAAAACAAGGGGATCGGGAGCCAGCAACGTACCGATGAGCGCTCGCAGCGTCAACGGGGAGCAATGCCGGCGACGCGCGGTACTCTCTCGCTTCACGAATCGCGGTGCCCAGGTTCCACAGAAGACCGGACCGAAGAGGTCGGACCGGCAACGACGAGCTGACTGGCAATCGCCCACAGGAGACCAGGTGACCATGGCTGAAATTGTCGATGTGACGGATCAGAACTTCGAGGCGGAGATTTTGAAATCCGACAAACCGGTGATCATCGACTTCTGGGCGGAATGGTGCGCACCGTGCAAGCAGATCGCCCCCGTGATCAAGGATCTCGCCGAGAAGTACGGCGATCGCGTCAAGATCGCCAAGATGGACATCGATTCGAATCCGGGCACCCCGGGCCAGTACGGAATCCGCGCCATTCCGACGATCCTGTCCTTCAAGGACGGCAAGGTCGTCGATCAACTGCAAGGCGCGCGACCCAAGGCGGACTTCGAAGCCGCAATCGAAAAACTGCTCTAGCACCGGGTATCTGAATCGCGACCTAACATCGAGTTCTTGCGGCCGATTCTCGGAGGGCCGAGTTCTCTCATCCAATCCGTCTGCGCGGTGGGTGCTCGGGTGGGGTGACGGGAATCGCGGCCTTTGGGGGATCGAAGAAGCGCACCGGCCAGCGGCGCTTGACCGCGGTGCGATAGAGCAGCGGGTCGGGGTTCGTCGCGACCGGATGGCCGACGAGATCCATGAGTGGCAGATCCGTAATCGAGTCGGTGTAGAAGTAACTCTTCGCCAGGTCGATCGCCTGCTCGTCGATGAATTGCTGGAGCCAGTAGATCTTCCCCTCTTCGAAGCAGATCGGCTCGATCACGCGCCCCGTGAACAGTCCGTCCTCGACCTCGAGTCGTGTGTAGAGGATGTGCTCGATCCCCAGCCGGGCCGCGATCGGCCGCACCACGAAAGCGGTCGCCCCCGAGACGATCGCGACCACGTGTGATTTGGCGAGGTGCTCCGCGACGAGTCGTTCGGCCTCGGGGTAGATGGTCTCGACCACCATGTCCTCGACCCACGCAATCGATTCCTGCTCGAGTTGCTTTTCGCTCTGGCCGCTGAACTGAACCATCATGTCGAGCGTCCAGCTTCGGATGTCGAGGATCCCGAGCTTGTATTGGATGTAGGCGCCGAACCCCCTGAGGAGATCGCGCTTGCTCATTTCGCCCCGCTCGTAGCGATAACGCATGTAGAGCGTCGCCGAATTTTCGGAGAGGATCGTCTTGTCCATGTCGAAGAAAGCGCCGATCCGGGGCACTGCGCGTTCGATGGGGGCCTGCGTCATGGAGCGATCCTACCGTGACCGCGTGACAAATGTGAGTCGCATCGGCTGCTTCGGTTCTACGAATCTAGAACACGTACCGGCGCATCGAAACGTTCATCAGCAAGCCCAGCCCGACCAGCGAGGTCACGAGCGCCGACCCTCCATACGAGAAGAGCGGCAGCGGCACGCCGATCACGGGCGCGAGACCGAGCACCATCCCGATGTTCAGGACCAATGGCCAGAAGATCGTGCCCACCAATCCCACGGCGAGCATCGCGCCGAAACCGTCTTTCGAATTGCGGGCGATCCGCAGCCCCCAGAGCATGAGCATGAGGTAGAGGGACAACACCGCGCAGCTCCCCACGAACCCCCATTCTTCTGCGAGCACCGAAAACGCGAAATCCGTGTGCTGCGTCGGTAGAAAGCGGAGCTGGGTCTGGGTTCCCGCGCGGTAGCCGGTCCCCAGCAATCCACCGGACCCGATCGCGATACGCGATTGAATCGCCTGGTAGCCCGACGAGAGCGGGTCGCGGCCCGGATCGATGACGTCGAGAATGCGCCGCTGCTGATAGGGTTGAAGCACGAACATCCACAGCGTGATCAGCGTCGCAACGCCGACGAACGCGACGCCGACCCAGGAGCGCCACGGGATTCGCGTGAACGCCAGATAGGTCGAGCTGATCAACAGCGTGAGCAGCGCCACGCCCATGTCGCGCTGCATCACGATCAGACCGACGGGCACGGCCACGATCAGTCCCGGGCGCATGAGATCGCGCAAACGGCGGATTTCACTCGGCGGGTTGCGGTGAAAGTAGCGGGCCAATGCGATCACCAGCCCGAGCTTGGCCAACTCCGAGGGCTGAAGCCGCCCCCCGAACAACCAACTCTGACTGCCGCGGGTCACCGGCGCAAAAACCAATGTCGCCGCGAGCAGCGCGACACAGACGAGCAGCGCCGGCGTCGCAAACCGCTCGTAATGGCGGTAATCGATCGCCAGGACCAACAGCATCGCGACGCCGCCGATCCCGAGGGAGATCAGTTGTCGGCGCACTTCGCCCGTCAGCTCGCCGTCGACATGGGTCGCCGAAGCGAGATTGATGATCCCCATACCGACGATTGCAACGACGAGCAGCAACAGCATCCAGTCGAAATTCTGAAGCAGTCGCCGATCAATTCCGAACAACGTGGGCGGCCTCCTCGGGTGCTTCGGGCGGATCGAGCGGTTTGGGCGGTTCCGTTTGTCTGGGCGGCTCCTCCGGCATCGACGATTTGAAATAACGCGAAAGCACGGCCTGCACGATCGGGCCCGCTGCGCTGCCCCCATGCCCGCCGTGCTCGGCGAGGGCAACGACCACGATCTCCGGCGCTTCGACGGGCGCAAAAGACGCGAACCATCCGTGATCCCGGAATTTGAACGGGATCTCGTCCTCCTCCAGATCCTCGGTTTCCTTGAGGTGAACGACCTGGGCGGTTCCGGTCTTGCCCGCCACGCGCACGCCCGGAACCCGGGCCCGCCCACCCGTGCCACCCGGTTCGTGGACCACGGCTTCCAGCGCGCGGGTGATGGTTGCCAGATGCTCGGGCGAGACGGGCACCTTCCCGAGCGACTCCGGCTCGGGCCCCTGCTCGACGGTCCCGTCGGGACCGGAATGTCGGAGCAGAATGCGCGGCTTCAAGACCGTGCCGCCGTTCGCGATGGCCGCGTAAGCGACCGCCAATTGCAGCGGCGTGGTGAGGTTGAAGCCCTGCCCGATCGAAGCCGAAACCGTCTCTCCCTTCAACCAGATTTCGCCAAAGCGCCGCTCCTTCCAGGCCTGTGTCGGAATCAGGCCCGGAGACTCCACGCCGAGCGCAATGCCCGTCTTGCGGCCCAGGTGGAAACCATTCGCAAAGAATGCGATCCGATCAATTCCGAGCTTGAGGCCCAGTTGGTAGAAGAACACGTCACACGAGCGCGCCAGCGCTTCGTGAAGATTTACCGACCCGTGTCCACCGCGCTTCCAGCAGCGATAGGTCCGGCGACCGAGCTTGAAGGTTCCCGGGCAGAACACCCGATCTTCGGGGGTGATGGCGCCCTCTTCGAGACCGGCTGCTGCCACGAAGACTTTGTAGGTCGACCCCGGTGGATACTGTCCGGCCACCGCCCGGTTTTGAATCGGCCGGCCTTCGCTCTCCGTGAGTTCCTTCCAGGTCGCCGAATCGATGCCGCCCGCAAAGCTGTTCGGATCGAAGGATGGGCGCGACACCAGCGCGAGGACGTCCCCGTTGCGCGGGTCGAGCGCCACGACCGCGCCGCGCTTCTCTTCGCCGCCGATCACGTCGGGCAGGAAGGCATCCTCTGCAACCTGTTGAAGATCGCGATCGATCGTGAGCACCAGGGTGCCGCCCGGCGTCGCTTCGACCTCGTCGAGTACCTCGTCGACCCGCCCCGCCACATCGACGACGACGTTTCGACCGCCCGCGCGGCCGCGCAGAATCTCCTCGTAGCGGCTCTCCACCCCCGCCTGGCCGACGATGTCACCGCTTCGGTAATCGGCGAACGCGCGTTTTTCGAGTTGCGCGGTCTGAATCTCTCCGGTGTAACCCAGCACGTGCGCTGCGAGAGAGCCTCCCACGTAATAACGCCGCGGACTCACGTCGGTGAACACGCCCGGCAGCGCGTAGAGGTGGGATTCCACCCGGGTTCGCGAGTCATAGGGAAGATCCTTGGCAACCCGCACCGGCTGAAAGCGCCGTCGCCCCCGAGGGCTGCCGACCTGCTCGGAGAGTTCAGCGGGATCTTGATCGAGCAGGCTGCCGAGCGCTGCGAACGTCAACTCCCGCTCTCGCATCTCGGCGGGCATCACCTGCACGCCAAATGCGGGTCGCGTGGTGGCGAGTTCGCGCCCGAAGCGATCGAGAATATCGCCTCGAGGAGCCTCCAGATGAACCGTGCGAACCGAATTGCGGCGGGCGCGATTGCCCAGATCCTCGCCCTCGATGACCTGAAGCTGAAACAACCGCACCCCGAACACACCAAAGGTCAGCACGATCACGACGGCGATGAAGATCAACCGATTGGCGATCGAGAGATCGACCCCAGCAGCGAGGCGCCCGACTCCGGCCTCTTCGATCGGCATCAGGTCAGTCGATTTCGCGGCCGAAGCTGCAGGAGATGGTGCCCGGCTTCGACCTCACTGAGCCAGTTCGAGATCCGCTCGACGAGCCACACACCAAGGGGTGCGAATGCGCCGTTGATCAGCGCGTGGGGAACCAGTTCGCGCAACATCTCGCCGTCCACGCCGCGACCGGCGCCAAAGAAGGCGGTGAGCCCCCCGGTTGCCAGAGCGGTGACGACCGTCAAGGCGACGACAAAGGTCGCCCGGGGGATCACGCCGCGAAGATTCAGCTGCCGACTGCAAGCGCGCGCTGCGCCGAAGGCAAAAATCCGCAACAGCATGTGTTGCCCGAGTAGCGATCCCGAAAGGAGATCCGCGATCAGGCCCAGCGCCGCCGAGAGCGCGACACCACCCGTGCTGCTGCGCCAACACAAGCCCAGCCCGACCACCAGCAGCAGCCCGAGATCGGGACAATAGTGGAGCGGAATGAATGTACCGATGGCTCCCTGGATCATCGGTGCAAGCGCACCGATCGCCAGCAGAGCAAGAACGCGCTTCAAGGCACGGACCTCTCCGACGCGGTCGCGCCGAGGTCGCCCTCCTGCTCGCCCGCGTAGAGCAATTCCATCGTCGGGCCGCGTCGCAACATCACGAAAACCTGTTCGAGCCGGCCGAAATCGACCGCGGGAACCAGCTTCGCGGTTTGCATCAGCGCCGACCCGGGATCCGACACCGAGACGACCTCCGCAATCCGGATCCCCTTGGGGTAGACACCACCGAGCCCCGAGCTGATCACGACATCACCGATGCGAACGTCGCTGCCGCGGGCGACGAATTCGAAATCCATTTCGCTGGTTCCCCGGCCTCGCACGATCCCGCGCGAACGGCTGCGCTGGATGATCCCATCGACCGCGCTCTGACGGTCCAACACCAGCATCGCCTTCGCGGCGCGCATCGACGTCGCGGTGACCAGGCCGACGAGGCCGTGTTCCGAGATGATCGGCATCCCCGAGCGCACGCCGTGCTCGCGTCCGCGATCGACGAGCACCGAGCGGAACCACGGCGAGGGATCGACGCCGACGAGCTCCGAGGGGAGCATCGGAACTTCGAAGTCCGCCCGGGCCTCAGCGATGCGCGCGAGCCTCCCGCTTGCGATGAGCGCCTCGCGCAACTGAAGATTCTCCTCCTCCACCGCAGCGAGTCGGGTGCGAAGGCCCTCGTTCGTGTCGCTCGCATCGAGGAGCGACACATAATGGCGCCAGGCGTTCTGGGTGAGATCGAACGGAAAGGCGATCATCTTCTGGACGGGTGCAGCGATGTCGAGAATCGCGCCGGTCCAACCCGAGAGTTCGCGCTCCGGGCCGCCGGGCGCCGAACGGCGGTCGACGACCATCGCGACGACGGCGAACGCCACCAGTCCCACCACGAGGGCGGTTATCGGTGTTCGATTGCGAAAGTCGGCCATGTCCCCACTCCACGCGCGGTGGACCGACCGGAACTACGAGCGAATCGCCACTTCCTTGAGGAGCGGAATTTCATCTAGCGTGCGCCCGGTCCCGATCGCTACGGCGGTCAGGGGGTCTTCCGCCAGCATCACCGGCAGCCCTGTGGACTCCCGGAGCAAAACATCCAGGTTGCGAAGCAGCGAGCCGCCTCCAACCAACACAATTCCCTTGTCGACAATATCCGCGGCCAACTCGGGGGGTGTCCGCTCCAACGCGATCTTCACGCTCTCGACGACCGCATTCACCGGCTCGGAAAGCGCCTCTCGCACTTCTTCGGACTTGAGCTCGAGGGTCTTCGGAACCCCCGCGACGAGGTCTCGTCCCTTGACCTCCATCGAGCGGATTTCGTCGTCGGGATACGCGGTCCCGATCGTAATCTTGATGAGCTCGGCCGTTCGCTCGCCGATCAGCAGGTTGTACCTGCGCTTCACGTAATTGATGATCGCCTCGTCCATCTTGTCGCCACCGACGCGTGTCGAGTTGGCGTAGACGATCCCGGACAGCGAGATGACGGCGACTTCCGTCGTGCCGCCCCCGATATCGATGATCATGTTTCCGGAAGGTTCCGTGACGGGCAGTCCCGCACCGATCGCAGCCGCCATCGGCTCTTCGATCAAATAGACCTCGCGCGCTCCCGCCGACATCGCAGACTCGCGGACCGCGCGCTTCTCGACTTCGGTGATCCCCGACGGAACGGCGATCACGATGCGCGGCCGAACCAGGCGCTTGCGGTCGTGCACCTTCATGATGAAATAGCGAAGCATCGCTTCGGTGATCTCGAAATCCGCAATCACACCATCTTTCATCGGCCGAATCGCAACGATGTTGCCCGGTGTGCGCCCGAGCATTTCCTTCGCTTCTTTGCCGACGGCTCGGACCTTGTCGACGCCGCGCGAGTCGCGCACGACGGCCACGACGCTCGGTTCCGAAACCACGATCCCCTTGCCCTTCGCGTACACGACCGTGTTCGCGGTGCCGAGGTCGATTGCGAGGTCGTTGGAGAACCAACCGAGGATGGGATCTAGGATCACTTTGGGCTCCTGTCGCTACTTTCGTTGGGGGTGAATTCGGTGTCCCTAAGTATCCGGATTCGCTGAGCGTTTCCATCCGCCACAGCCTTTTGGCAGAGTACCAGTGCGGGAATTCGGGTACAAGGATAAACCTCGTTTTGTTCAGGGCTTGCTGGCCGGCCCGCGCGCCCTTAGTTTCGTTCCCCTCCAGAGACTCTCATCGACCAAAGCCGCTCCGAGCTGAGTGCCCGAGCGTGACCCAGAACGGGGGGGAAAAGCCATGCTCAAAATTCTCAGACAGGGACAGCGCTGGGTCACCGCGTTCTTCGTGCTCGCGGTAGGCGGCGGCATGGTCTTCTACCTCGGAGTCGGGGGTGGATCCGGGCAACGCGCCCCGGGAAGCATCGTGTCGGTAGGCGAAGAGAGTTTCGGGCTGCGGGAATTCGGCCGCGTCCGAGCCCGGCGCCAGTCGATGCTCGAGCAGCAACTCGGCTCCGAATTCGACGCTCGCGCGATGAGCGACACCCTCGACCAGCTGGCGATCCAATCCCTGATCGAAGGCGCGATCCTCAGCCAGCAGGCCAGCGCGCTCGGAATCGCGGTTTCGAAGCGCGAGATCGAGCGCTCCATCAGCACCTCTCCGTACTTTACGTCTGAAGACGGCCGGTTCGACCCCAGGCAGTTCGAAGCCTGGGTGGATTACGAGTTCGGCAACCAGCGCAATTTCATCCGCGAGCAGCGCGCGGCGCTGCTGTCCGGCAAATTCATGCGAACCGTGAGCCAACTCGCCAAGGTCTCCGAGGGCGAGGCGCGGCAAGCGGCCATTCGGCGCCTGGAGCAGGTCCAGATCGCGTTCGTGAGCCTCCGCTCGCAGGGCCCCGCCGCGGGCTTCGAGCCCGACGCCGACGCCCTGCAGGCCTTCATCGCCAGCCAGGAGAACGAGCTTCGGGCCCTCTACGCGCAGCGATCGAGCCTCTACAACATGCCCGAGCAGGTCCGCGCACGTCACATCCTCCTGTCGCTTGGCGCGGAAGCCAGCGCCGAAGAAGCCGCAGCCGTCGCGCTGCGCGCCAACGAAATCCTCACACAGATTCGTGAAGGCGCGGACTTTGCGGCGCTCGCGAGCGAGCTGAGCGAAGACTCCGGCTCGAAGATCAACGGCGGCGATCTGGGATTTTTCGCGCGCGGCCAGATGGTGAAGGCGTTCGAAGACGCGGCCTTCTCACTCGAACCCGGGACGGTCAGCGAGCCGGTCAAGACCGAGTACGGCTACCACATCATCCGGGTGGAAGAACATCGCGACGCCCAGCAGCGCAGCTTCGAAGAGATCCGCGAAGAACTCGCAACCGAATTGATGGGCCTGGAGGTCGCCCGAACCGAGAAACGCGCGATCGCAGACCGCCTCGCCGATGCGATCCGCAACGGCGCGAGCCTCGAAGAGGCGGCGCGCGCAGAGCAGCTCACCCTCCAGCGCAGCGACCGAATCCAGCGCCGGCCCGACGGCTACATACCGGACCTGGGGGCAAGCGAGGCCGTCATGGCCGCCGCCTTCAACATGCAGCCCGGCCAGAGTTCGGATCGCGTGTTCGAAGTCGACGGATCGATGGTTCTGATCCAGGTCATGGATCGCTTCGCACCCGACGAGGCAGCACTCGCAGTCGCCATCGACCAGGAGCGCACGCTGCTCGCGAGCCAGAAACAACAGGCCTACCTGACCACCTGGATCGACCAGGCCCGCAATCAACTCGCCGAAGACAACAACCTGATCGTCAACCTCGCCGCCCTGAAAGGCGGCCGTTGACCACCCGCGCAATCGCGGGGATTAGGCGAAGGAGTCGCGGCGGAAGCGCAGCAGGTCCATGAATTCGGCTCGGGTCTTGGGGTCTTTCTGGAACTGACCGTGGATCGAACTCGTGGTGGCCGACGCGTTTTGTTGGCGCACGCCGCGCATCATCATGCACAGATGGATCGCCTCGGCGACCACCGCGACACCCTTGGGCTCGAGCAGCTGCTCGAGGGTCTCGGCGATGTTGACCGTCATTCGCTCCTGCACCTGGAGCCGGCGCGCGAAGATCTCGACGAGGCGCGGGATCTTCGACAATCCGAGGACCTTGCCGTTCGGGATGTAGGCGACGTGGACGCGGCCGAAAAACGGCAGCAGGTGGTGTTCGCAGAGGCTGTAGAACTCGATGTCCTTGACGATCACCATCTCGTCGTAGGAAACCTCGAACAGCGCGCCGTTCAAGACCTCTTTCGGGTCCTGGTCGTAGCCGGTCGTGAAGTAGCGCAGCGATCGAGCGACACGGCTGGGTGTCCGCTCGAGGCCACCGCGACCGGGATCTTCCCCGATCTCCTTCAAGAGGCTGGTCACGAGAGGTTCGATCGGATCCGACATTTCGCTCATGCGTTGGCTCCACTGATACAAGAGTTGTGGCGCGTCTCGACGATCTTGACCCGGACGACTTCAGCGCTGCTCCGCTTCGCAACCTCGTCGGCAAGGACCTCGTGGATGACGAGCGCGATGTTTTCCGCGGTGGGCACCCGATCGCGAAAGGCCTCATCGTCGTTCAACAGCCTTCTCGCGAAACGCGACTCGATGCGCTCCTGGAAGATCCTGTCGAGCAGGTCCGGCGAGAGGATTCTACCGGTTCGCTCGTCGATCGGCCCGATCAGCGTGACCTCGACGCCATAGTTGTGGCCGTGTCCATTCGGGTTGGCGCACTTGCCGTAGATGGCCAGATTCTCCGCCTCGCTGAGGCCGGCCTGGGTGAGGATGTGTGCGGCCGGAAAACTGTAGCGGCGGGTGAGTTCGATCACGGCTCGGGCTCGATCACGTCGACCCAGAGATCCTCGTCCTGCTGCAGCCGAATCCGGTCGAGCATGCCATCCGGCAGCGCCGCAATCAGGATCCGGCGAATGACCCGCGCGAAATTCTCCGGGCTCGGCGGATCCTTCTCGAAATAGGGCGTATCGAGATTCAGGTCCCGGTGGTCGAACCGGGTCATGATCTCGTCGTCGAGAATCTGCTGCAGGTCCTTCAAATTGAGCACCATGCCGGTGACCGGGTCCGGCTCGCCCCGAAGGGTCACCTCGAGCCGGTAGTTGTGCCCGTGGTGCCGGGCGCGGCTGCCAAACAACGCAGCGTTGGCGTCATCCGAAAGTTCCGCCCGCGCATACCGCAGCGAAGCCGAAAAATCGATCGCCCGCGTAATCCGAACCAATACACAACCCCTTGAATTCAAAAGACTATTTTCAAGCTTAGCGGCACACCACCGCACGTCAACGCGCCCCGCCGCCGGCTGTGCCTGGGGATCGGGACGCAAGAGCGACTCGCTCGAACCCCATGTCGCTCGCAGCTCTTGCGTCCCGATCCCCAACGAACCGCTTGCTGTTCGCAAAAAACCAGCCTACCCGAGGGCCCTCTCAGAAGGGAACGTCGCTCCGGGGCGGTGGGGGGAGGCCATCGGGCGACATGGGGTTCGAGCCCGATGGCCTCCCCCCACCGCCCCGAGCAACCAACCCCCTGCAGAGAAACTCGACCCGGTGCGCGCTCAGTAGTGACGCACGAGCCCGCAGACAACCCCTCGCACCTCGAGATCCGAGGCGGGCACGACGATGTCCTCCATCGCGGCGTTGGCGGGCTGCAGCCGAACCGTCGGGCCGCGGCGGTAGAACTTCTTCAGCGTGACTTCCTCGCCGCGGATCAGCGCCACCACGGTCTCGCCGTTGCGGGCCTCGCTGCGGCTTTCGACGACCACGTAATCGCCGTCGCGGATCTGCTCTTCGATCATCGAGTCGCCGCGCACGCGCAGCGCGAAGCTGCGGCCGCGCCGCGGCACCAGATCCGCGGGCACATCCAGGGTTTCCTCGACCTCGACGGCTTCGATCGGCGTACCGGCCGCGACGAATCCGAGCAGCGGCAGCGAGACGGTTCCAGACGTCGGCGGCGCCACCGGCTCGACGGAGCGCGACCGATTCCACGCTTTGCGCAGAAAGCGCTTCTCGACGAGGTGCTGGACGTGTTTGTGAACCGTGGCGACCGACGAGAGATTGAAGTGTTCGCCGATCTCTTCGAGGCTCGGCGAATAGCCGTTGCTCGCGACGAAAGAACAGATGTAGTCGTAGATCTCGCGCTGCCTTCGCGTTAACGCCATTTCCCCGTCCTCCCGCGAACGCCCGGCTCTCTGCGGGCTTCGACGTTTGTTCGCCTGGAAGCTTGACGAAAGGGAGGCGAAAGTCAACCGATGGCCGGCGAAGTGGCCACCGCGAACCGCCGCTCAGGCTGCGTTGAGTTTTTGATCCGGGGCGGCGCGGTAGAAGTGGCGCAGTTCCGAGAGCAGCGCCGGGGTGTCGGGGCGGCTCGGATAACGCCGCTCCAGCGATCGGCAGTAGCTGTGGGCTCGGCCGTGGGCGGCCGCATAGCGCGCGCGGGTCGGCGCATCCATCCAGTCACACCAGCTGAAGCCCTCGAAGCTCGCCAGGCCATCGCGGCCTTTCAGCCGCGCGACCGCGTAGCGGTCGACCTCGCTCTGAAATTCCAACACCAGCCGGGAGACCGACCAATCGCGGTCCGCCAGCCAGGCGAGATAGAGCAGATGGCTCGTCTCCTCGATCACCGTCCAGGGGTCGTCGACATCCGCGGCGTCGATGTAGATCCCGACCGAGATTTCGGCGGGCTCCTCGACGACCACCAACCCCGAGCGAGGGCTGTCGGGCGGAAGCAGACTCAGCGCCGTGTCGGGATCGACGACGAACTGCTCGGCGCGCAAATCGAGGTCCAGGCGGTAGATCGATGTGATCCAACGCTGGGCGTCCGCGACCGCCCGCAGTAGCGAAGCGCTCTGCGCTGCGGGCTCAGCGGCGCTCATTGCCACCAACGCAGGCCCGAGCGGTCGGGCGGCAGGTAGCCGGCGCGCAGCAACAGCTCGCGATCCCGCGCGCTGCCGGTGCGCAGATAGCGATCGTAGACGCCGAGCAGGTTCCGAGGTCGCCCGGGGCGGGTCCGATCGCCGACCTCGGCGAGGATTTCCACGAACTCGCCAAAGCGCTCTTCGAGTTCGCGATACAGGCGGGTCCAACTCCCGGACTCGCCCTGGCCTCGAAGCCCGTCCACGACATCGCCGTAGGCGCTGCAGCCAATCTGCTGGTAATAGCCGGCGTCGACGGCGCCGCCGAGCACGCTGTCCGCGAGAAAGCCCGATACGAAGAGGGCGTGGTCGCCCAGCCCGCGCATCCGCCGGATTCGCTCCACACCGCAGTCGCGCTGAGCGGCCAGGAGCGCCTCGGCGAGCGTCTGCTCGCCCCCGAGCCCATTGGGGTTCTCGAGCACGCGTTCGTCGAGCAACTCCACGAGGTAAGCGATCGCCATCGGGCTGGGTTGCCATCGCGCCCGATTCAGCGCGCCGGCGAGCAATTCGGCGAAGATGGTGCGCGGAACGCTGCGGTCGATCTGCACTGGATCTGCCTGTCTGGACTGGCCCATCGCTCCCCCCTGCTGCCTGTTTTCCCCTGAATCGGCAGCCGGCGGGCGATTATGAGGACGGAAATCGAGGGAAGTTTTCGCTCTGCGCCTTGACCTACCGCGTGGCAGTGTTTACGTTGCGGCGCCTGGCAGTCGGAGCCTCCGGCTGCCAATTACAGGGTGGTTGCCGCCCACCGGGCCACAGGGGCCCGGCGAAATTGGAACAGACAGGTCGGCTGCCAATCCCTGCAAAACCGCAAGCCACCCCCCATCAGGGCATAGGGCGCTGCGTTCGGAGGAACTGGATCCATGAAGATTCGTCCGCTCCAGGATCGGATCATCGTCAAGCGCGTGGACGGGGAAGAGACCACCAAGGGTGGGATCATCATTCCCGACAGCGCCAAGGAAAAGCCCCAAGAGGGCAAGGTCGTTGCCGTCGGCAAAGGCAAAATCAACGAAGATGGCAAGCTTCAGCCGCTCGATGTGAAGAAGGGCGACAAGGTGCTGTTCAGCAAGTACGCGGGCACCGAGATCAACATCGAAGGTGAAGAACATCTGATCATCCGCGAGGACGACGTCCTCGGCGTGGTGGAGTAGGAGAATTCAAATAATGGCCAAAGAAATTCGCTACGACCAGGACGCCCGGCGCAAGCTGCTCGCTGGTGTCAACGGTCTCGCCAACGCAGTCCGCGTGACGTTGGGGCCGAAGGGTCGCAACGTGATCATCGACAAGAGCTTTGGCTCTCCCACCGTGACCAAGGACGGTGTGACGGTCGCCAAGGAAATCGAGTTCGAAGACAAGTTCGAGAACATGGGCGCCCAGATGGTGAAGGAGGTTGCAAGCAAGACCTCCGACGTCGCGGGTGACGGAACGACCACCGCAACGGTGCTCGCCCAGGCTCTGTTCCGCGAGGGCAGCAAGCTGACCGCCGCGGGCATGAATCCGATGGAAGTCAAGCGCGGCATCGACGCGTCGGTCGAAGCCATCACCGCAGAACTCAAGAAGATGTCGAAGGCCACCCGCGACTCCTCGGAGATCGCACAGGTCGGCACGATCTCGGCCAACAGCGACACGACGATCGGCAAGATCATCGCCGAGGCGATGGAGAAGGTCGGTCGCGAAGGCGTGATCACGGTCGAAGAGGGCAAGTCGCTCGAGACCGAGCTCGACGTCGTCGAAGGCATGCAGTTCGACCGCGGTTACCTCTCGCCCTACTTCGTGACGGATCCGGAGCGCATGGAAGCCGCCATCGAAGAGCCGCTGATCCTGCTGCACGAGAAGAAGATCAGCAGCATGAAGGATCTCCTGCCCGTTCTCGAGCAGGTCGCTCGTCAGGGCAAGCCGCTGCTGATCGTCGCGGAGGACATCGAGGGTGAGGCACTCGCCACGCTCGTCGTCAACAAACTCCGCGGCACGCTGAACGTGGCCGCCGTCAAGGCGCCGGGCTTCGGCGATCGCCGCAAGGCGATGATGCAGGACATGGCAATCCTCACGGGTGGCCAGGTCATCGCGGAGGAGCTCGGTCTCAAGCTCGAGAACGTGACCCTCAAGGATCTCGGCAAGGCCAAGCGCGTCTCGATCGACAAGGACACCACGACGATCATCGACGGTGCTGGCGCCAAGAAGGACATCGAAGGCCGCTGCAACGAAATCCGGGGCCAGATCGAAGACACCACCTCCGACTACGACCGCGAAAAGCTCCAGGAGCGACTCGCGAAGCTCGTCGGCGGTGTGGCGATCGTGAAGGTCGGTGCGGCCACCGAGACCGAGATGAAGGAGAAGAAGGCTCGGGTCGAAGACGCACTCCACGCAACACGCGCCGCGATCGAAGAAGGGATCGTGGCGGGCGGCGGCGTGGCGCTGCTTCGCGCCCAGAAGGCGCTCGACGGCGTCAGCGGCTCGACGGAGTTCAACGCGGGAGTGAGCATCATCCGCAAGGCCATCGAAGAACCGCTCCGACGCATCGCAGAAAACGCGGGCATCGACGGCTCCATCGTGGTCGACAAGGTGAAGAACCTCAAGGGAAGCATGGGCTTCAACGCCCAGACCGAGGAGTACGAGGACCTGATCAAGGCCGGCGTGATCGACCCGACCAAGGTCGTCCGCATCGCACTCCAGAATGCGGCCAGCGTGGCCTCCCTGCTGCTGACCACCGAGGCGATGATCGCCGAGAAGCCGGAAGCGAAGAGCGACGGTGGTGGCATGCCGCCTGGCGGAATGGGCGGAATGGGCGGAATGGGAGGAATGGGCGGCATGATGTAGCCGCGCCTTCCCCAAAGTCGCAATCAGTCAAAAAAAACCCCGGGGCGGCCAGGCCGCTCCGGGGTTTTTGGTTTCGCGTGAGCGACCGGTCCGACTCGGACGGTCGCCTCCGACTAACCGGCTTGAGAAAGCTTTGCGCGAGCCGAGTCGATATCGCTGTCCATCACGGTCTTGCGCTTCGCGGCAGTCGCTGACGAGCTGGCCTCAGCCGCCAACCGTGAGATGTAATCTTCGGCTGCAGCCACTGCCCGCTCTAGAGCGCTGCCTGAAACGCGCAAGCCGCCTCCGTGCTCGCTGAGCAATCTCTTCACTACGGCGTTCGGAAGTGCCCCCATAATCCCTCCTCCAGCGTTACCAAGGACGATGGGAAGGAGCATAACGACTCCTAAGCTTTTTACAGCACGTTTCGCGAAACGAATTCGCAGCTGGCGCCGTTATTCTTTGTGGTGATAATCCCTCGATCCTGCATCGCCAACCGCCGCTGCCGGGTTCAGGTCTGGCGCGCGAGAAATTCCGCAATCGCCTGGGCGAGGGCCGGCCCATCGAAATCGACGGGAACGATGTGGCCCGATGCCGCGAGCAGCAGGTATTCGCGGACCTCCGACGACACCGAGTCTCGAATCTCGACCGCGTCCCGCGGGCTCGCGGTCTGGTCGTGGACTCCGTGCGCGACCAGGATCGGGGCGGTGACCCGCGCGAGCCGGGGGCGAACCCGCCGCTGCAGGCGCTGCAACTCGTGGACGCTGTTCAGTGGCATCACCCCGTAACCGGCGTGGCGCGCGCGGGCGACCGGGTCCCGGATGTCCGACCCCCGGGATTTGGGAGACATCGGCCGGAGGTATTTGACCAGCGGGATCAGCCACGCAAACGGGTGATGGAGCACCAGCGGGGTTCCAATCGTCGCGAGCGCATCGACCGGTTCTTCCTCGGCGAGCGCGAGCGCGAGCAGTCCGCCCATCGACATCCCGACGACGAACACCGACTCGAATTCCTCGCGCAGGCGCTGGAATTGCGTCCGGGCGGCCTCGAGCCAGTCCGTATACCGGGTGGCCGCGAGCCGCTCCGGGGTTTCGTTGTGCCCGGGCAGCGCGGGGCCGACCGCGCGAATGCCGGCCGCCGAGATCGCCTCGCCGAGCGAGCGCACCTCGTAGGGCGTCCCCGTCAGTCCGTGCAGACACAGCGCGGCGGCCCGCCCGCGACCCGGCAGGTCGAAGGGCGACGGATTCACCCGCGGGCTCGACGCGTCGGACTCAGTCAAGGCCAGCTCGACCGGCACGCTCTGCGGCGCGCACCACATCGCGCAACGGCACGCCGGCGCGGCGCGCGGCGCGCTTGCAATCGTCGTATTCGGCCGACACCTCGGTGCGGCCCGCGTCGCTGCGAATCAGCTTGATCCGAATCCGACCGTATTCCGTCGAAACCCGGCGCGCCTCGCGCGCGAGCACGATCCGCTCGCTTTCGGTCGCACGAACGCCGATCGCCGTCGAATCCTCGAACAGGATCCGGGCGAGTGTGAGGCGATCCGAAGGCCGCGCGAGCGCGCGCACGAGAAATCCCGGCCGATTCTTCTTCATCTGCTGGTGCTGGACCGAGACGTCGAGCGCACCGGCCTCGAGCAGCCGCTCCATCAGGTGATCGAAGTGTTCGGGGATGAAATCGTCGAGGTTCGTCTCGAGGCAGACGACCCGATCCGCCACCGAATCGCTGCTGCTGCCGATCACGGCGCGCAGGACGTTCGGCATCGGCCCCTTGCGATCTCTGCCCGCACCGTGACCGATGGATTCGACGGTCATCGCGGGCAGCGAGCGGAACTCGTCGACGATGACGCGCAGGATCGCAGCACCCGTCGGTGTCACGGTCTCCCAGCGGACGTGCGCGGGCACGGTCGGAATGCCGCGCAGCAACTCGAAGGTCGCAGGCGCGGGCAGCGGCAATCGCCCGTGTTCGGTCTCGACGCTTCCCTCTCCCAGTGCGACCGGCGAAGCCGTGACCCGGTCGATCCCGAGGCGCGCCAGGCCGATCGCCGCACCCGTGACGTCGACGATCGCATCGACCGCACCGGCCTCGTGGAAGTGAACCTGCTCGAGCGGCACCCCGTGCACCCTGGCCTCGGCGCGACCCAACGCCTCGAAGATCGCGAGCGCGCGTTCGCGCACGGCGGCGTCGAGCGTCGCGCGCTCGAGAATCTGGGTGATTTCGAGATAGGTCCGACCGTGATCGCGGTGGTCTGCGCTCGACTTCGGTTTGCCTCGGTGTTTGGGGACGCAAACCTCGAGGTAGCGAGCCGACAGCGCGCCGCGCTTCACGTTCTTCACGCGCAGCGAATGCTCGAGCTTCAGGCCCGCGAGATCTTCGACCAGTTCGCGCCGCGACAAGCCGGCGTCGAGCAGCGCAGCCAGAAACATGTTCCCGGCAATCCCCGAGAACAGATCCAGATGCAACACACGGCCGCTCGCGCTCTTTGCCATTTTCCGCCGAACTGTCACGCGGCCATACTAGCCCGGACAGGCCGTGGCGGGTTGAAGTTGCACCCACTGGCGTCGGATCGCAATCGGGGACTGATCCAGTGATTTAGATTGACATGTCAAAATCGAAAGCGTAGGAGTTGAGCGAGAACTCCTGCGATCGTCCTCGTTTGGATCACTCTCGGGATCGTTTCAATCGGGATGCGGGCGCTGCAGGAGACGAAGCCGAGAGGTCTCCGATGAAAAGCCGCCTCGACCTGCCCCTTCGCGCCCTCCTCACCACGATGTTCTGCCTGGCGCTGACCGGAACCGCAGCTACGGCATTGTCGCCCGGAGCGGTCGTCGGCTGGGGCGATGATTCCTTTGGCCAGACGGCGCCCGCCGACGCCGTCACCGACGTTCCGTGGACCGGGACCGAAGTCGCGGCGGGCTACAACCACAGCTGCGCAATTCGTGCGGGCACGGGCAACGTCATCTGCTGGGGCTGGAATTCCTACGGCCAGGCGACGCCCCCCGACACCGTCAACGGAATCTCGGGAACCGCGACCGACATCGCGACGGGCGGTACCCACAGCTGCGCGATCCAGGCGGGCACAGGCAACGTCGTCTGCTGGGGTAACAACAGTTCGGGCCAGGCGACTCCCCCCAACGACGTCAACGGCGTCTCGGGAACCGCGATTGAAATCGCAGCCGACGCCCATCACAGCTGCGCGATC
>JAHEEJ010000262.1 GCA_024640705.1 Deltaproteobacteria bacterium | reverse complement strand
CTTCGACCCCAAGCCATGCGACGGATACGACGACGGCCGCCCACTCCACCCACCACCACGGATTTCGGAGTGGATCGACGGACGCCCAGTCACCCATCCAACCGGAACCCAGGATCCCGAGGGCCAAGCCGGTGGTGATGCCTCCGACGAGGCCAATTGCAATCCTGGAGCCAGGGCGAAACACCAGGCGCAGGAAGAACGCGGATGCGACCGTCCCGGCATCGGTCAGGACACGTCCAGTGGTGTAGAGCGGGTGGAAGATCGACTCATCCTCGAGTACCAGGGGAAGCTGCCAGCAGACATAAGCAGCGCCCCAGAGGAGAAACGTGGTCGCGAGGATTCGCTCCGGCACCTCGCGAGTCTTCAGACTCAGCAAACCGAGTCGGGCTCCTACGATGAGGTAACCGAGGCAGACGATGACTCCGCCGATGTAGGCGCTCCCCTCCATTTAGATCCCCTCGCTCCCGTCTTCGCGGGTAGGCTTGGTCGTCTCATCGCGCTGCAGTTCGCGAATGTGTTCCGCAGCAGTATCGGAAGCCGAGCGAACTCGCTTGAGATCGTTGCTGCCTGAAAGCATTGGACGCGGTTGCAACGGGCGATTGCTGGTCTCGCTCGGTGTGTTCACGCCGAGGTCGCCGATGCATTGATCCTGCGTTGGTAGGTGGCGGGTGCGAAGTAGACCAGCCAGATCATCGCGAGCGCGGCAATTTCGAGGAGTCCGACGAGAATGTCCAGACCGACTGACCAGGTCTGGTGGGCCCAATAGTCGACGTACTGGCCGACGACCACGAAGTCCAAGAGGGTCCAGACCATCCCCACGAGCCCCAAGAGCAGGTATCGGTGGCCCACGAGTGGTTCACAAAGGCCCAGCCGGATGCGTGATCGGGTCATGCCGTAATGGTGGAACCCCTCGACCCCAATCCAGATCCCAGCCCCGATCGAGCCGAGCCATTCGGGCCACCACCAGCCGTTCGTAAGCGGGTTGACACCCTCGGGATCTCCCACCCAGATGGAACCCGCGGCTCCTGCGATCAGGCTGATGGCGAGGGTGTTGGCCAGCCATGTCGCCCAGGTCGATCCCCGGCGAAATGCGAGAAGCGGGAAGAAGGCAAAAATGATGCTTCCGAGAGTGTCGATGATGCGTGATGCGATGAGGATCTGCGATTCCAGAGCAGGCTGATTCTGAAGCTCGATCGAGGCGATCCGGAGCGCGTAATACAGACCCCAACACACAAATACCGACCCGAGCAGAAATTCAGTCGCCGATCGGCTCCGAGCGCCGAGCAAAGCCAAGCGAAACCCGAGCGCGAAGTAGAGCATGCCCGAGACGATGGAACCGAATTGGTCGAATAACTCCACCGTTCAGGCCTCTTCGACTTCTGCTGCGGGAGCGGCGCCAGCGATCCAACGCTGGTAGAAGCGCGGTGGGAAAAAGATGAGATAAACGATTGCAATGCCGATGGATTCAATCATGGCAACTGCGCGATCCAGGTTGGTCGACCAGACCTGGCTGGCCTCGAATTCGACGGTCTGGTAGAGGAACAATCCGTTATACAGGGTCCAGACGACGCCCACGATGGCCCAGAGAAAGAAGCGGTTGCAGACGAGCGGATCGCAGTGCCCCAGCCGCATGCGCTGTCGCGCCTTGGGGTACTCGATGAACCCTTCGACGCCGACCCAGGCCATCGCCACGGCGCCGGACCCCCAGTCGAGAAACCACCAGGGGTTGCTCATCGGCTGGATTCCTCCCCAGTCTCCTCCGGCAATCGACCCGACCATGCCCGCCAACAGGCCGAACGCAATCGCGTAAACGAGGTATCTCGCCCAGCGCGACTGATTGCGAAATCCGATCCAAATGAAATACGCCAGGAAGATCGTGCCTGCGTTGGTAAAGGCGCGGCCCGCAAAGAAGAGCGGCTGGGTCAGGGGTTGATTGGCTGTCGCAATCGGAATCTGCCAGCACGCATAGGAGAGCGACCAAAGGATGCAGGTGATGCCGAGAATCAATTCGGGTGACGCCTGGGTTCGCCAACTCAGGCGAATCAAGTGCACCCCCGCGGCAAAGTAGACGAGACCTGCGATCACGCCGCCGATGAATGCACTCTCTTCCATTCCGCCTGGATCTCCCTCCGGATATTCATCGGTTATCGGGGTTCTTCGACTGTCACTTGAGATCGCAGGGTTTGGCGGTGCAGCTGCGCGTCTGCGGGCGTTGGCGCTAGAGGGGCCAGTGTTTCGCGATCGCCTGCTGGATTTCGATCAGGCATTCGTCTCGCCGGCGCTCGAGTTCCGCGTTGGTGTATCCAGCGGCCTGGTTGCGCGTGCCTTCGATCAGGCGCCGACGGAGTTCTTCGCTCAGCTCGGGGGCTGCTAGTTTCGTCCAGGGGAGTTTCAGCGTCGGCCCGAATTGCTCGAGAACGTGCTCCATCCCCGCGTCACCTCCGGCCATGTGGAAGGTGAGAAAGGGCCCCATGAATCCCCAGCGCAACCCCGGGCCCAGGCGGATCGCCGCATCGATTTCCTCGGTGGTCGCGACGCCGTCCGCGAGCAGGTGCAGTGCCTCTCGCCAGATGGCTTCCTGCAATCGATTGCCCAGGTAGCCTTCGATCTCTGTCCGCAGCCGCAGTGGTCGCATGCCGATCGAGCGATAGAACACGTCGGCGGTTCGGAGCGCTTCGGGCCCGGTTGCTTTGCCAGCTGTGATCTCGACGATGGGAAGCAGATAGACGGGGTGGAAGGGGTGGCCGATCAGGGTCCGCTCCGGGTGTTTGCAATCGACCTGGATGCGGCTGGGCAGCAACCCGGAAGAACTCGACGCGATGGCTACGTGGGAGGCTGCGCTGGCGTCGATCTCTGCGATGAGCTTGCGCTTGATCTCTTCGTTCTCGGGCGCCGCCTCGATGATGAAGTCCGCGTTCGAGACGGTGTCTGCGAGTTTCTTGCAGAATTCGAGTCGGTCGGTGGTCGCTCCCTTGGCAAGCCCAATCTTTTTGAGGGCGGGCCATGCGTTGGCAACGCCCGCGCGCAGTCGCTCTTCCGCGCGAGGCGCCGGATCGGTCGCGACCACGTCCATGCCGTGTGCGAGGCAGCGGGCCGCCCAACCGGTGCCGATGACGCCCGTACCGACGATCGCGACGTTCTCGATGCGATCTGACGAAGCGTCGGTCTGGCCCCGCTTCAGCACTGTTTCTTGAGTCCGAGTCTCTCGCGCGCCTCCTGCGGGCCCAGTACGCGAGCGCCGAGAGTCTCGACGATCTTCACGGCTCTTTCGACCAGTTGGGCGTTGCTCGCAAACACGCCGCGTTCGAGGTAGAGGTTGTCCTCGAGCCCCACCCGGACGTGTCCGCCCAGAAGCATTGCCTGGGCGACCATCGGAAATTGCATTCGCGCGATTCCAAACGCGGCCCAATTCGCGCCTTCCGGCAACATCTCGCGCATCACGAGCAGGGTCTCCGCGTTCGCTTCCGCACCCCACGGAATGCCGAGGCAGAGCTGGAACAGCGGAGGCTCGTCGATGATTCCCTCTTTGATGAGCTGTTTTGCGAGCCAGATGTGCCCGAGTTCGAACGCTTCGATCTCGGGCTTGACCCCGCAGGCCTTGATGTGCTCGGCCATCACGCGCAGGTGATCGATGGTGTTGAGCGCCAGGCCCGGGCCGAAGTTCATCGATCCGCAGTCGAGGCTGCAGATTTCCGGGCGGAGTTCCTCGACGTGGAGCACGCGTTCCTCGGGCGTCACATAGTCGGATCCTGGAGCGGCCACCGCCGGGTCTGCCTCGCTCGGGATGTAATCTCCACCCATTCCGGTCGTTAGATTGATCACCACATCGGTGTCGCTCTCGCGAACGCGCTCTACGGTCTCTCTAAACAGCGCGCGATCGCGGCCGCCTTTTCCGGTTTCGACATCGCGCACGTGAATGTGGGCGATCGCCGCGCCCGCCTTTGCGGCTTCGATCGCGGCGTTGGCAATTTCTTCGGGCGTGACGGGGATCGCGGGGTGTACGCCCACCGAGTCGCCGGCACCGGTAACCGCACAGGTGATGATCACTTCATCGTTCATCGAGGTTTCCTCGCATCGATTCAGCAGCCGAAGGCCGACCACCACCCACCGGGCCATGAGATTGGTCCGGTTCGGTAGTTCGAGCATCATTCTGACGGCTGAGGCGGAATCGATCAATCCCGGAGCGCTCGGGCTGGCTTCGGCGCGCTTGACAGGATTCATTGCGAGAAACATGATGGAGCCAGCTCGAGCCGCCGTTTTTACTCGATGCGATGGCAATCGCAATGGAGGCCCAAGGCTGAGGATGGGCAAAGACGAGGCGAGCGAGTACGAGATTCGGGATCGGGCTGCCTGGATCCGGATGGATTCTCCCGAAAATCGCAATGCGCTTTCGACGACCCTACTCGGGGAACTGTCGCGGCATTTTCGGGCGGCGATGGAAGATCCGCGCGTTCGCGCCATCGTGCTCACGGGCAGCGATGGTGTTTTTTGCGCCGGCGCGGATCTCAAGAGCCGGGGATCGGGCATCGCCGATGGGGCGGGTGACAACCCATTCGTCGAGATTCTGAAGCAGATGCGTGAAGGGCCCAAGCCGGTGATTTGTGCCGTCAACGGCCACGCGTTCGGCGGAGGCATCGGTCTGATCGCCGCAGCCGATATCGCGATCGGCGTTTACGCTGCGAACTTTGCGTTCAGTGAGGTTCGCCTCGGCGTGATTCCCGCGATCATCTCGGTCGTCGTACTGCCCAAACTCGGCGAGCACCAGGCGATGCGCCTGTTCCTGACGGGGGAGCGTTTTTCCGCCACCGACGCATTGAAGTATGGACTTCTTCACCGCGTCGTCGAAGAGCAGGATCTCGAGAGCGCGGTGCAAGCGGAAATCGATGCGATCGCAAAGGGCGCACCGAACGCAGTCGCCGCGGCGAAACGACTCGTGCGTGAAATCCCGCAGCTTGCACCGGACGACGCCTACGCCTGTGCAGCGGAGAAGATTGCGGAGTTGTTCGCCTCGCCAGAAGCTGCCGAGGGGATGGCGGCTTTTGCGCAGAAACGGTCACCGAGTTGGGTTGAAACGCGCAACGACGAGGCCTGAGCGATCTACACGCGCCGAGATGTCCTAGGGGGCGGTTACCACTCGGTGTACACGCCGAGGCCGCGTTTCTTGATCTGGCCGCCGATGATGGCGCG